>JBEBJC010000149.1:0-12638 GCA_040080105.1 Myxococcota bacterium | reverse complement strand
GATCAACAGCTTCGGGTTGCACGACAGGGCCATCGCGATCATCACCCGCTGCTTCTGCCCGCCGCTCATCTCGTGCGGGTACGAGCGGACGCGCGACCGCGGATCGGGGATGCCGACCTCGTCGAACAGCTCGATCGTGCGCTCGAGCGCCGCGGCCCACTTCATCCCGGTGTGCCGCACGATCGCTTCGGCCACCTGATCGCCCACCCGGTGCACCGGGTTGAGCGAGGTCATCGGCTCCTGGAAGATCATCGAGATCTCCTTGCCGCGGACGTCCGACATCTCCCGGTTGTCGAGCGTCGACAGGTCGCGGCCGAGGAACGACACCGAGCCGCCGGTGAGCTTCGCTGCTCGATCGGGGAGCAGGCGCATCACCGTGAGCGACATCACGCTCTTGCCCGAGCCGGACTCGCCGACCACCCCGAGGGTCTGCCCTTCGGCGATCTCGAGCGACACGTCGTCGACGGCCTTGACCACGCCGCTCTCGGTGTGGAACCACGTCTTCAGGCCGTCGAGCTTCAGGATCGGTGTAGTCACTGGGTCTCCGCGCCGAACCCACCGGTTCTAGCACGGCCGACGCCGGCGCTCACTCACCGCGGACGCAGCACTCCACCTTCCCGTACCGGACACACGAGTCGGCTCCGGCCATCGCCTCGGCGCGCTCGGCGCGACGGGAATCGGCGGTCGAGGCGATCAGCGCGGCGACGACCGCCAACACCGACAACCCGAGCGAGAACATCCAACCTTTCGGGACCCGCTCCATCGAAGCCTCCCACGATCATTGTGCACTGATCTACGGACGAGCGCGGGTCAACTTTCATCTCCCCGGTCTCGGGCCGGTCTCTGGCTCGAGGTAGTTCGGCGGGGGCGCGACGAACCCGGTGATCGCCTGGGTGGCCTGCGCGGCGGAGACGGGGGCGGCCTCGTACGCGAGCAGGGCGGTGCGGAGCGCGGCAGCGACCTCGGGCGGGAGCCCCGGGCCCGCCACCACCGCGTCGTGTGCGGAGGCGCCGGTGATCGCGAGGATCCGCAGCCGCGCGGTGGCGATCCCCCGCTGGTCGCTGGTCAGCCAGTTCCCCGAGAACGTCGCGCCCACGTCGCACCGGCCCTCGAGCAGGTCGCGCAGCACCTGCTGGTGGTTGCCGCTCATGTGCACCACCAGCGAGTCGGGGTCGACCCCCTGGTCGGTGAGCCACTGTCGCGGGAGCACGAACCCGGTGTTCGACAGCGGGTCGACCCAGCACGCGCGGCGCCCCGCGAGGTCGGCGGCGGTGCGGATCGGGTCGTCCCGCCGCACCACCAGGTACGCGTCGGACGAGGTGCTGCCGTCGACCACCTGCACCGCGAGGACCTCGACCCCCGGCGCGTCCCGGATCAGCGCGCGCGCCGAGTGCGCCGGGAGGATCGCGAACCCGACCGCGCCGTCGGCGACCGCGGCGCTCGCGTCGGCGTAGGTGGACCGGACCTCGAACGCCACCGGCCTCGCCAGGGCCTGCTCGACGTACCGGCGGACCGGCTCGAGGTCGCGCAGGATCGCCGCCGGATCCGCCACCGGCGCCACCGCCACCCGCAGCACCGGCCCGAGCGGGGCGGCGGGCTCCGGCAGCGGGCGGGTCCACACCCACCCGAGGGTGGCCCCGATCGTGAGCAGAGCGGCCACCAGCACACCGCCGGCGAGCCACCCCCGTCGCCGGTCGATCCGGAGGGGGGCGGGGATCGGCGTCCGCCCGTCGGTCAGGCGCGCGCGCTCCAGCGACTCGGTGTCGAGCCGCACGTCCTCCATCGACTCGAGCGTGCGCGACAGGGCGTGCTCGATCGCCGCGCGACGGGTGACGATCGCGGGGCCGAGGTACCGCTGGACCCACTCGACCGACGCCGCGGGGTCTACCTCCACCCCAGCGCGCGCCGCGGCCTCGAGCAGCG
The DNA here is from genome assembly GCA_040080105.1 of Myxococcota bacterium. Classification (GTDB taxonomy): domain Bacteria; phylum Myxococcota_A; class UBA796; order UBA796; genus JACKER01. Next base: position 10,715 of record JBEBJC010000149.1, on the reverse strand, counting down.
CCTCGCGCAGCGCGGCCGCGGTGGGGTGCCGCGCGTCCCGCTCGCGCGACATCGCGCGCTCGACCTCGGCCGCCACCGCGGACGGCACCTCCGGGCGGGCGGTCGCGATCGGGGCGTACGTGCCGAGGATGATCGCCTGCATCGTGGCGAGCTCACTCGACCGGGCGAACGGCTTGACCCCGGTGAGCAGCTGGTACCCGACCACGCCGAGCGAGAACACGTCGGCCCGCCGATCGAGCCGGTCCTGCCGACACTGCTCCGGCGACATGTACGCGACCTTGCCCTTCAGCACGCCGGTGCGGGTCTGGTCCATCCCTTCGGAGGCCTTGGCGATCCCGAAGTCGAGCAGCTTCAACCGCGCCAGGTCGTCGACCATCAGGTTGTGCGGCGTGATGTCGCGGTGGACCAGCCCGTACGGCTTTCCGTTCGGGTCGACCAGCTCGTGCGCGGCGTGGGCGCCGTCACACGCCTGGAGCAGCAGGTGCAGCGCCACCCCGATCGGCATCTTCGCCTCGGCCGCGCGCGCGCTCGCCAGGAGCTCCTTCAGCGTGGTGCCCGGGAGGTACTCCATCACGATGTACGGCAGGCCGTTCGCCTCGCCGAGCTCCTGGATCTCGATCACGTTCGGGTGGCGGATCCGCGACGCGATCCGCGCCTCCCGCACCAGCGCGTCGACGAACTCCGGGTTCTGGGCGAGGTGCGGCAAGATCCGCTTGAGCACCACCAGGCGATCGCCCTTCGACGGGTCGTCCGCGGGCTCACACGCCAGGAACACCTCGGCCATCCCGCCGACGGCGAGGCGCTCCACCAGCACGTATCGGCCCATTTTGGGGGCCGAGCCCGGGTCGGTCCGCTCCACGGTTCAATCCTATCGCCGAACGCTCCGGCTCACACGAGCTCGGTCGGCTCGGTACGCCGGACGATCCGGACGTGATTGACGGCCGACAACACCAGATAGTACGCCGGGTACAACGTGGACACCACGGCGAGGCCGTGAGACCACTCGGCGCGCGGGTGCAGGGCGAGCGCGAACATCACCGCGGCCCACAGGTAGCCGAGCGTGATGGTGACGGGCTTCATCAGGCGGGTCTTCGTCGGGTACACGTAGTGGATCGGCACGAAGATCAGCACGCTGAACACCGCGACGATCACCAGGTTGACCCACGGATCGGTCTCCCACAGGTACAGGTACAACACGCCGATGTTCCAGTACGACGGGAACCCGACGAACGACTCGTCGGTCTTCGCCCGATCCTGGCAGAAGCCGTAGCCGCTCGCGACCAGCGGCAGGAACGCGACCCACTCGAGGCCCGCCGGCAGCAGCTGCAGCACCGACAGCGCGAGGCTCGGCAGGAACGCGAACACGATGAAGTCCACGATGTCGTCGAGCCGCCGCCCGTCGAACTGGGGCAGCACCTCGCTCACCCGCACCCGGCGCGCGAGCGTGCCGTCGGTCGCGTCGACGAACACCGCGATGCAGTTGAGCGCGAAGAACAGCTCCACGTCGTGGTTGAACAACGCCACGGTCTGCAGGAACGCCAGCGGCAGCCCGAGCGCGGTGTACGCGTGGACCCCCCAGGCAGCCAGCTCGCGACGGCTGATCATGGTCGAAAACTCCGACGTTACGCGTCACTGTACCCCGGCGCCCCGCAGCGCACCGTCCACGTGATACCCGGCGACATGGACCCCGCCCGCCACGTCCGCGCGTTGATCGAAGCGTCCGGTTGGCCCGACGACCCCGAGCTCGTCGGCACCCCCGAGCGGTTCACCGAGCTCCTCGCCTCGTTCGCGCCGCGCGACCCCGAGCCGCCGTCGATCTGCGCCACCACGTCCGACGCTCCGGTGGTGGTGAGCGGGATCGCGTTTCACTCGCTGTGCGCGCACCACCTGCTGCCGTTCTTCGGCACGGTCTCGGTCGGGTACCGCCCGCGGGCTCGCCTGCTCGGGCTGGGCTCGGTGCCGCGCGCGGTGGCGGCGTACGCGCGCCGGCCGCAGATCCAGGAGCGGCTCGGCGCGCAGATCGCGGACGCCCTGGTCGCGTGGGCCGACCCGGTGTCGGTGGTGGTCGCGATCACCGCCCGCCACCTGTGCGTCGAGATGCGCGGGGCGCGGGCCGAGGCCGAGGTGCTCACGGTGGTGAGCCGAGGCGAACCCGACCCGTGGCTGCTCGCGCGGGTCTCGTGACGGTCGTTCGGCGGGCTCCCATCCCGCGGAACTGATCGTTCGGCGGGCTCCCATCCCGCCGAACTGATCGTTCGGCGGGCTCCCATCCCGCCGAACTGATCGTTCGGCGGGCTCCCATCCCGCCGAATTCCCCCTCACTCCGGCCCTCTCCCCCGATGCGGGGGAGAGGGGGATCGGCCGGCACAATTCACCCGACCAGGCGCACCGACCACCGCTCCTCGGCTGCGGCGGCCGCGGGCTCTCCGCGCGCGATCACCCCCGCCAGCCGCTCGTCGAACGGGGTGATCATCTCGGTGGGGATCCACTTCGCGACCTCACCGTCTTCGGTGGGCACTCCGGGGCTCGCCATCCGCCGGGTGGCCTCGGCGAGCGGGACCCCGGACAGCACGCGCACCAACGCGCGGAACCGCCCGCGCAGCTCCGGATCGAGCACCACGAACGACGCGCGCGCCATCCACGCCACGTGGTAGTGCGCCGGGACGAACGCCATCCCGGCCAGCTCGAGCCGCTCGGCCGCCCGGACGAGCAGCTGCAGCGTCTCCTCCGCCACCCCGAGCCCGGGCTTGCGTTGCCCCGGCAACGCCGGACGGCCCTGGGTGAACGGCGCGCGCGGATCGGTCAGCTCCAGCCACTCGAGGAACAGCACCCGGAACCCACCGATCTCGCGGATCGACGCGGACAGATCGACCAGCGCTGCCCGCTCCCCGCCGACCGCGGCGGTGACCCGCATCCGATCGGGGCCCGTGCCGCGCCGATCGCTGGTCCCCGGCTCGAGCTCGACCCGCAGCTCGGCGAACCCGAGGCGTCGCAGGGTGGTGAAGTACCCGTGGGCGGACAGGGCGTGCTCGAGGCCGTGCCGCGTGTAGTACCCGAGGAACCGAGGCTCCTGGGACTCCGGCACCCCGAGGGAGCCGAGCAGCTCCGCTTCGGTCAGCAGCACGTCCGCCGGCTCCCCCAGCGCGGCCGGGTCGAGCGCGTGGGCGATCGCGCGGCTCCGGCGCGCCATCGGGTCGTAGTCGGGCGGGATCTCCTCGTGTACGCCGACCAGCTCGGCGAGCGTGGCCCCGAGCACCCGCCAGCTGTTCGGGTGGTACCCGCCCGCCGGGACCATCACCAGCGGGGTGGCCCCGGCCGACGCGAGCACGCGGCGATCGCGCGCGCGCAGGCCCTCGGCCGACACGTTCATCCCGCCGAGCGCGTCACCGGCCAGTGGATCGGCGCCGGCGAGGTAGATCACCAGGTCCACCCGATCGGCCCGGGCGAGCAGCGCGTCGACCGCGCGGAGGTACTCCCCGTCGCGGGCGCCGGTGCCCACCCGGGCGTCGATCAGGCGCGGCGACGGCGGGACGCTCCAGTGCGACGCCACCGACAGCGACCGGATCTCCACCCCGGGGTCGTCGCCGAGGCACGCCACCAGCCCGTCGGGCGGGTGCGCGTCGAGGTCGACGATCCGGACCCTGCCGGTGAACCCGCCGCGGCGCGCGCTGGCGACCGCGATCGCCACGTCGTTGAGCGCGCAGAACCCGCCGCCCTTGTCCCGTTCGGCGTGGTGGAAGCCGCCGAGCAGGTTCGCCGCCCGGCCGCCGTGCGCGAGCACGTGGCGCACGGCCTCCACCGTCCCGGCGGTCGCCCGGCGCCAGGTCTCGACCACCTCGCGCACCGAGATCCGCGCCTGGTCCGCGCCTACGATCGCGGCGACGACTCCGGGACGATCGAGCTCCGCGAGGTACGCGTCGTCGTGGACCAGCGCCACGTCGTCCCACGACACCTCCTCGGGGTACCGGACCGCGTCCGACCGCACGACCGCCGCGTCCAACGCCCAGGTCAGGGCGCGGTCGGCCCGGTTCGCGTCCATCACCGGGCTCGTCAGCGGCAGCCGGTACGACGGGTGGTGCCACACCGGCAGCGCGGCCAACCACCACCGGCGCAGCGGCCGCGGGACGTTCATCGCCCGACCATGAACTGCTCGTGTACGTCGGGGTCGTCCGGTCCGGTCCGGATCCGGCGGTACCGCCCGTCGGGGCCCATGACCCGGGTGCGGGCCCGGTCGGCGAGGTACCGCCCGAGCAGCACGTCCCGCAGCCAGGCCGACAAGGTGGGATCGAGCACCGGCACCAACACCTCGATCCGTCGGTCGAGGTTGCGCTCCATCCAATCGGCCGAGCCGATGTACACCTTCCGCGCGCCGCCGTGTTGAAAGAAGTACACCCGCTCGTGCTCGAGGAACCGGCCCACCACCGAGCGGACCTCGATGTTCTCGGACATCCCCGGCACGCCGGGCACGAGGCAGCAGATGCCGCGGATGATCAGGGTGATCTTCACCCCGGCCCGGCTCGCCTCGTACAGCGCGTCGATCATCGCCGGCTCGGTCAGCCCGTTGCACTTCGCCACGATCCGCGCCTCGGCACCTTCGCGGGCGCGTGCTGTCTCGAACGCGATCAGCTCGAGCAGCCGCGGCTTCATCGAGTGCGGCGCCACCAGCAGGTGGGTCGCGTCGGTGGGCCGGGCGAACCCGGTGATCCGGTTGAACAGCTCCGCCACGTCGGCGGTGACCTCGGGGTGCGCGGTGAACAGCCCGAGGTCGGTGTACAGCCGCGCGGTGTGCGGGTTGTAGTTGCCGGTGCCGATGTGCGCGTACCGCACCAGATCGTCGCCCTCGCGGCGGATCACCAGCGTGAGCTTCGCGTGAGTCTTGAGTCCCGGCACCCCGTACACCACGTGCACCCCGGCCTCTTCGAGGCGCCGGGCCCACACGATGTTGTTCTCCTCGTCGAACCGCGCCTTGAGCTCGACCACCGCCGCGACCTGCTTGCCGTTCTCGACCGCCTGCTCGAGTGAGTAGATCACGGGTGAGTCGCCGCTGGTGCGGTACAGCAGCTGCTTGATCGCGACGACCGCCGGGTCCTTGGCCGCGAGCCGCACGAAGTCGACCACCGGGGCGAACGTCTCGAACGGGTGGTGCACGAGCCAGTCGCGCTGCCGGATCATCCCGAACAGGTCGCCGCCTTCGAGGGCGACCACCCGCTGCGGCACGAACGGCCGGAACTTCGCCTCGGGCAGGTCGAGCGCCAGCAGCTCGGACAGGCGCGGGACCGCGAGCGGCCCGTCGATCGCCACCACGTCGATCGGGGTGAGAGACAGCCCCTCGCGCAGCTCGTTCTGCATCGCCTCGGGCATCCCGCGCTGGACCTCGAGCCGCACGGCCTGGCCGAACCGTCGCTTCCGCAGCTCCTGCTGCAGTGACTCCAGCAGGTCGTCGGCTTCGTCCTCGCGGATCTCCACGTCGGCGTCGCGGGTGACGCGGTAGTTCCACGGGGCCGACAGCTCCATCCCGGGGAACAGCCGGTCGAGGTGCGCCGCCACCAGCTGCTCCACCGTCACCAGGCGGGTCGGGCCCGCGCCGGGCGGCCCGGTGGGCACGAGCCGCGGCACGTTGGCGAGCGGCATCTTCACCCGCGCGAGCCGCTCCTCGCCCTCGGGGGAGCGGATGTACACGCCGAGGTTCAGCGAAAGGTTCGAGATGAACGGGAACCGGTGGGTGGGCCCGACCGCCAGGGGGGTGAGGATCGGCAATACCCGCTGGCGGAAGTACTCCTCCAGCCATCGCAGCTCGGCGAGGGTCAGGTTCTGCCAGTCCACCACCTCCACCCCGTGCGCGGCGAGCGCGGGCAGCACGTCTTCCGTCAGGCAACGCTGGGCGGTGGCGACCATGTCTCGCAGCTGGTCGTGGATCTGGTGCAGCTGCATCCGCGGCGTGAGCCCGTCGATCGACAACACGTCGATCCCGCCGGAGATCTGCTGCTTGATCCCGCTGACGCGGATCATGAAGAACTCGTCGAGGTTCGTGTGGAAGATCGTCAGGAACCGCAGCCGCTCGAGCAGCGGGTTCACCGGGTCGAGGGCCTCCTCCAGCACCCGCCGCTCGAACTCGAGCCAGCTGAGCTCGCGGTTCACGTACCGGTTGGCCCGGGGCTCGGGCGGGCGCGACTCCGGGGCGCGGGTCGGGGTCGGATCGGACACACGGGCGAACTCGGTCATCGCGGGGTCTGCGCTCCGAACGGATTGTAACCGCAGCTGGTGTTAGGGCCGGGCCACGCGGAGTGACAGTGCGAGTCTTGGTGTCGAACGACGACGGGTACGATGCGCCCGGGCTGCAGGCGCTCGCGGCGCGACTCCAGCGAGACGCGGACGTGTTCGTGGTGGCGCCGACCGACGAACAGTCGGCGCAGAGCCACTCCCTCACGATGACCCGACCGCTGCGGTTGATCACCCGGGGGCCGCAGCGGTGGGCGGTCACCGGGACACCGGCCGACTGCATCTACGTGGCGCTGCACCACGTGATGGTCGACCAGCCGCCCGACCTGGTGATCAGCGGGATCAACAACGGGAGCAACCTCGGCTCGGACGTGCACTACAGCGGCACGGTGGCGGCGGCGCGCGAGGCGTGCCTGCACGGGTACCAGTCGATCGCGGTGTCGCTGCACCGCGAGCCCGACGACGCGGTCAAGCACTGGGACGCGGCGGCGGAGCTCGCGGCGACCGTGATCGCGCGGGTCCGGGAGCACCCCCTGCCCCGGTTGGTGCTGCTGAACGTGAACGTGCCGAACCGCCCGCTCGCGCAGCAGCGCGGGCTGAAGGCGGCCCGGCTGGGCGACCGGGTGTACGCGCCGCTGGTCGACGAGCGGCGCGACCCCCGCGGCCGGTCGTACCTTTGGATCGGGGGCCCGCACCTGCACTTCGGCGAGGTGGCCGAGGCCGACGGACCCGCCGTGGAGGACGGTTGGGCCACGGTGACCCCGCTGTCGGCGGCGATCACCAGCGAGGAGGAGCTCACGCGGATCCGGAGCTGGACCGACGCGTGAAGGACAGCCGGTTATGAGCCCCGCCCGCCCGGAGGACGAGTTGACCGAAGCACGCACCGCTGCCCTGCGCGACCGGGTCTCTGCCCGGATGCGCGACATCCCCGACTTCCCGAAGCCGGGTGTGCTGTTCAAGGACATCACGCCGGTGCTGCTCGACCCGCAGCTGTTCGGTGACGTGATCTCGTGGATGGCGGAGGGGTGGTCCGGGGTGGACCGGATCGTGGCGATGGAGTCCCGCGGGTTCCTGTTCGCCGCGCCGCTGGTCGAGCGGATGAACGCAGGCCTCGTGCTCGCGCGCAAGCGCGGGAAGCTCCCGTACGCCACGGTCGGCGTCGACTACGCGCTCGAGTACGGCACCGCCCACCTCGAGGTCCACGTGGACGCGATCTCTCCCGGGCAGCGGGTGCTGGTGATCGACGACCTGCTGGCGACCGGAGGCACCGCCGACGCCACGATTCAGCTCGTGCGGAAGACCGGCGGCCACGTGGTCGGCTGCTGCTTCCTGGTAGAGCTCGGGTTCCTCAAGGGGCGCGCCAAGCTCGACGTGCCGGTGCGGTCGCTCGTCACCGTCGGGTGATCGCCCGCCACACCTCCTCGACGCGCGCAGCGAGCTCGGCCTCCGTGCCGTCGTTGCGGATCACGTGGGTCGCCACCTTCTCCTTGTCGGCCAGCGGCAGCTGGGTCGCGGCGAGCGCGCGCGCCTGCTCCTCCGACACCCCGTCGCGCGCCACGATCCGCTCGATCTGCAGCGCCGGGGCGCAGCTCACCACCACCACCACCGGATACAGCAGGTAGGTCCCGGTCTCGACCATCAGCGCGGCCTCGACCACCGCCGCCGGGTGTCCCGCCTGCGCGAGCCCGGCGAGCCGCTCTCCGATCACCCGGCGGATCTCGGGGTGGGTGATCCCCTCGAGCGCGGACTTCGCGGCGGGGTCGCGGGAGATCCGCTCCCGCATCGACGCCCGATCGAGCCCGCCGTCGGGGCCGAGCGCCCCCGGGCCGAACGTGGCGACGATCCGAGCGAGACCTGCAGAGCCCGGCTCCACCACCTCGCGCGCCACTCGATCCGCGTCGATCACCGGCACGCCGCGGTCGCGCAGCCACCGCGCCACGGTGGACTTCCCGCACGCGATCCCACCGGTCAGCCCCACCACCAGCACCGCGGCCTCCTCAGGTCCCGTCGCCTTCCTTGAACTTCTCGATGTACCGGAACACGGTGCGGGCGTCGATCCCGAGGTCGCGCGCGGTCTGCGCCTTGTTCCAGTTGTTCAGGTCGAGCGCCTTGCGGATGTACTCGACCTTGAAGTCCTCCTCCGCCTCGGCGAGCGCCTTGATCTCGCGCTTCTGCCCTTCCTGCAGCCCCAGATCGTCGGGGTTGAGCAGCGCCCGATCGCTCATGATCACCGCCTTCTTCAGTCGGTTCTCGAGCTCGCGCACGTTGCCGGGCCAGTAGTAGTTCTTCATCGCCAACAGCGCCTGGTTCGTGAACCCGCGGGCCTTCGCGCCGTACTGCTCCCGGTACAGGTTCAGGAAGTACTGCGCGAGCACGACCACGTCGTCGCCGCGATCCCGCAGCGGCGGGAGCCCGACCGTCATCTCGTTCAGCCGGTAGTACAGGTCTTCGCGGAACTTCCCGTCGCGGATCATCTCCGCCAGATCTTTGTGGGTCGCCGCCACCACCCGGATGTCGACCGCGCGACCTTCGAGGTCGCCGACCCGCTCGATCACCCGCTCCTGCAACACCCGCAGCAGCTTCACCTGCAGGTTCATCGGCATCTCGCCGATCTCGTCGAGGAACAGGGTCCCGTTGTGCGCCGCCTCGACCTTTCCGACCTTGTCGGTGACGGCGCCGGTGAAGCTCCCCTTGCGGTGTCCGAACAGCTCCGATTCGAGCAGATTCTCGGGGATCGCTCCACAGTTGATCGCCACGAAGGTCCTGTCTCGCCGGTTCGACAGCCGATGGACCTCGCGCGCCACCAGCTCCTTGCCGGTGCCGGTCTCACCGAGGATCAACACCGACAGGTCGCGCGGCGCGACCCGGCGAAGGACCTGGAACACCTGCCGCATCGGCGGGCAGGTGCCGATCATCTCTCCCTGGGACGCCGCCTGGAGCTGGCTCCGCAGGTTCTTGTTGTCGACCCGCAGCTGGTTCAACTGCAGGGCGTGGTACACGATGATCGACGCTTGGGCCGCGTACACCTTGAGCAGCGACAGGTCGCGCTCGGTGAACAGGTCGGTGATCGAGTCGTTTCCGAGGTACAGCACCCCGAGCAGGTCCTTGCGGTAGATCAGCGGGACACACATCACCGACGACAGCCGCAGATCGATCACCGACTTCGCCCGGGCGAACCGGTTGTCGGAGCCCGCGTCGGACACGATGAGCGGCTGCAGGTGCTCGACCACCTGGTTCACGATCGAGTCGCTGACCCGCGTGATGTCGAGCGTCTCGTTCGCGACGTTGTGCGACGCGGCGAGGTGGCGCTCGCCGTCCTGCATCACGATCACGAACCCCTTCTCGGCCCGGGTGAGCGCGACCAGCCGGGCCAACATCGTGGCGAACAACCGCTCGGGCGCGGTGTCCCGCATCATCTCGCCCGACAGCTCCACCAGCGACTCGAGCAGATCGAGCGGCAACTTGTCGCCGGGCGCGCCCGCAGGCTCCTCCTTCGGCTCCCCCTCGGCGAAGGTGAGCTGCCACCCGCCGAGCAGGACCTTGTCGCCCTCCTGCAGCGTGGCGCTCCGCTGGCGCCGCCCGTTGACGTACAGCTCGCCGACCTTGTCGACCTGGGACAGGGTGTAGGTCGCCCCCTGGCGCATCAGGTTCGCGTGGGTCGGCTGGACCATCGGGTCGTCGAGCACCAGGTCGTTGCCCGCCGCCCGCCCGATCGTGGTGATCGGCTTGCGGATCGTGAAGTCCTTGCGGGTCTTCCGGATCGTGTGTTCGCAGCGAAAGAACGCCATTCCCTTCCCTCTGCGCGTCGACGGCGGCGCGGACGTACCAGTCTCGCACGGTGGGCCGCCGACGGCCACGCCCGGCGTGAGGCCCCCCGGTCAGAGCTGGCCTCCGATCTCCACCGTGGGCGTTCCGCCGGGCGAAGTCCCGACCCCGACCCGCCGGAACGGGCGGGAGTGGTACCGCGAGGCGTCGAGGGTCGAAACGCCCCACATCAGGTAGAACCCGAAGGTAGACGGCCACTGGTACAGGAACTTCTCGGTCAGGAGCTGCTCGGTCGGCGCGAGCTGAGCCCCCTCCAGCGGGTTCAGCCGCGCGAGCCGGAGCCGCATCCCGATCGAGGCGGACGCGAGCCCCACCTGGAGCCCGCCGTACACGAAGCCGGCGCCGACGCGGCGTTGACCGAACTGTGGGACGCCGAGCGGCAAGAACGCCCACGCGGGCAGCGGGGTGCGCTCCGGCGGCGGCGGCGCGGCGCGGCGGTCGGCCAGCACGTCGGCCCGCACCAGCTCGAACTGGTTCACCACCTCCAGCGAGTGGCTGTACGGCGAGATCGGGGCCTCCAGATCCTGCTCGAGCACGAACCGGAACACCGCCTTCGCCTCCTCCACCTCCCCTTCGAAGTAGTAGATCTCCCCGAGGTAGATCATCGCGTCGACCACCACGTCCCACGGTGGCTCCTCGCCCGAGTACAGCCGGAGCTGCAGCCCTTGCAG
>JBEBJC010001121.1:0-2779 GCA_040080105.1 Myxococcota bacterium | reverse complement strand
CTCCCACGCCGACCACTGCGGCTGGAGCAGGGTCCACGGCGGCGCCACCACTGCGCGCGCCAGCGCGGTGAGGCACAGCCCGCCGACGCCGAGCAACGCCGGCGCACCGAGCCAGGCGGGCCGGCGCGCCACCAACGCCCCGAGCGGCCACGCGATCAGCGCCCCGATCAAGCCCAGTCCGCCGTCTCGACCGATCCACGCGAGCGCGGCCGAGGCCACCGCGATCCCGCCGAGCTCGGTGAGTCCGCGCAGCGCCTCGCGGACGGCGGGCTCCGGGTCGGGTTCGGCGCGCCACTCCGCCAGCGCCGCAGGGGCGCCGACAGCGAGTCCTACCGCCGCAGCCACGACCAGGACGGCGAGGCCGCCGCCCGGAAGAGCGTCGGCGGTGACGGTGGCCCCGATCACCGCGAGGCCGAGCCACGACGACCACGACACCCAGCGCTCGGCGCGAGCGGGAACACCCTTCGACATGCGGGGTGCGTATCCCGACCGGGCCGAGCTGACGCTCGGGGGCCCCACCGAACGAGAACGATCCGGTGGAGGTGCCGCCAGAGTCAGGCCTCAGCCGGCGGCGGTGACCCGGCGCACCGGGACCGTCGAGACCAGGGACACCTGGCCATCTTCCCGATTCAACCGGAACTCGACCGCCTCGTCGGGATCGATCTCACAGTACTTCGCCACGACCTCGAGGATCTCGGCCTTCATCCGCTCGAGCTGCATCGGCGCGATGTCGACCTGGTCGTGGATCAGCAGCAGCTTCAACCGCTGCTTCGCCTGATCCTTCGAGGCGCCCCGCGACGTACCGAACAGGGTTTGGAGGAGCGCGAACATCAGATCGCCTCCCGGGCCGGCGCCAGCCCCATCCAACGCTTGAAGGTCGCCCAAGCGCTCGGATCTTCGTCGAAGTTCGGGATCGGCACTTGGATGCCCATCACGCGATCGGTGATCCGGCGGTAGGCCTGACCCACGATCGACCGCTCGTCGAACACCACCGGCTGTCCGCGGTTCGCGCTGATGATGATGTCCTGGTGGTCGGGGACCATCCCGATCAACGGGATCGCCAGGATCTCGAGGATGTCGTCCTTGTTCATCATGTCGCCGCGCGACACCATCTGGGGACGGTAGCGGTTCACGATCAGGTGCGGCTCGGGCAGGTCGTTCGCCTCGACCAGTCCGATGATGCGGTCGGCGTCACGGATCGCCGAAACCTCGGGCGTGGTGACGATCAGCGCGCGGTCGGCGCCAGCGATGCTGTTCTTGAACCCCTGCTCGATGCCGGCGGGGCAGTCGATGATCACGTAGTCGTGATCTTCCTTCAGCTCGGCCACGAGCCGCTTCATGTCCTCCGGCCGCACCGCGGACTTGTCGCGGGTCTGCGCCGCCGGCAGGAGGAACAGGCCTTCGACCCGCTTGTCGCGGATCAGCGCCTGCTTCAGGCGGCACTCACCCTCGATCACCTGCACGAGGTCGTACACGATGCGGTTCTCGAGACCGAGGATCACGTCGAGGTTCCGCAGACCGATGTCCGCGTCCACGACGGCCACCGTCTTGCCCGTCAGCGCGAGCCCTGCGCCGAGGTTCGCGGAGGTGGTCGTCTTTCCGACGCCACCCTTTCCGGAAGTGACGACGATGCATTCTGCCATGGTGGACTCCTCACGATGGGGGATGGGATGGGTAGGGATCGGGAGGTCAGGAGCGAGCGCGGAACGCGCGCGCCCCCAGGGGGTCGATGGTGCCTGCGTGGGCACCCACGACGGGTTGGGAGCCCGTCGAACGCCCGACATCGGGCTCGTTGTACCGTCGGCCGGCCTTGTACGGCTCGACCACGATCTCGTCCTCGAACACGACCGCGATCTCGGGACCTTGGCCTCGCCCGGACGGGACGGCGATCTTCGCGCCGATCCGAATCTGGGTGGGGCGAAGGTCGAACGCGAGCACGAACGCGCACTCGTCACCTTCGGCGCCCGCGTGGGCGACGCCTTTCAGCGCGCCGAGCACCGAGATGTTGCCCGAAGCCACGATCTGCGCGCCCGGGTTCACGTCGCCGTACACCACCACGTCGCCGTCGAACCGGACGACGGTGCCCGAGCGCAGGGTGCGGTTCAGCGTGTGGGTGCGGGTCGGGGTCGCGTTGACCCGCTCCGCACCACCGGACGGCGCGATCGGGCGCGCGGGTTGCACCGGCCCGATGTCCTCCGGGCGGAGGTCGTGCGGCAACGTCACGTGGGCGAGCGGCGGCGCGGTCGGCTCCGCGGCCGGCATCGGCGCGGGGACCAACACCGCGGGGGGCGGGGGCTCCTCGTCGAGCTCCTCGACCTCTTCGGTGGCGAGCTCCTCGAGCTCCTCGACCTCGGCGGCCTGCGCCGGCGGCCGGCCGTTCGCCACCGGTACCGCGACCGGAACCGCAGCCGCGACGGGGTCGTTCGGGAACAGCTTGAGCTTGAGCTCCCGCTCGGCGAACCGGTGGACCACGCCCGCCCGCACGTACAGCCCGGTGACCTCGACGCCGTACTCCTGCTTCAGCAGGTGCACCACGCGCCGGAGATCGAACAGGTTGAGCTCGCGCTCGCCCAGGTCCAGCCGCACCGAGCGCTGCCCGATGGTGGGCAGGTGGGCGGGGAGGTGGACGCGGATCGAGGCCCGCAGGCCCTCGATGTTCGCTCGCTCGTCGAGCACGAGGACGGGGACACCCTGCGCGACGAGGCGGAGATCGAGTCGCGGAGCTTGACCGGATGCGCCTGCATCGGCAGTACGATCGGCGCCCCGGACGGTCCGGGAG
>JBEBJC010001120.1:0-2783 GCA_040080105.1 Myxococcota bacterium | reverse complement strand
GGGGAGGGCCGGCCTGGAGACGATCGCGGCCGGGGACGGGCCCAACGCGAAGATCGTCGCGGCTGCCCTCGCTCCGCGCTGAGTCCGGGAGGGGATCCGTCACCCGAGCGACATCACCGCCGCGACCGAGGCCACCCCATACAACGCCGCGCGGGGGCGCGGGTCGGACGTGCAGAGCGCTGCCACGACCGCGAGCACGGAGGTGAAGACCGGCTCGTCGCGCACCACCGGCAGGGCCACGACGAACGCGCTCGCGAGGCCGAGGAACCAGGGCCCGCCGCGAGCGGCCAGCACCGCCAGGGCGGCCTCCACGCCGATCACCGCCCAGGCTGCGGCGAGGCCCCACCACGCCGTCCCGGCCGGTCCTCGGAGGACCACGACCGCGCCGAGGGGCGCGGCCTCCACCGCGGCCTGGTTGGCCAGGAACAGGGAGGCCCAGGCCTCGGAGAACCACAGCGGACGGAGCAAGCCGCCCGTGAGGGCGAGGAAGCTCGGGAACGAGCCGTCCACGAAGTCCGGCGAGAGCAGCTTCTGCGCGGTCGCGAGGCCCATGATCGCGGCATACAGCGCGCGAGCCGACGGGGGATCGCGACCCTGGCCGATCGCCAGCGACCCGGCGAGCCAGCCCGCGACCACCAGGTGGTTGGGCGCGGCGAGGGGAGCGTAGAGTGCCGCGCCCGCCGCCACTGCTGCCGCCGCCGCGAACCCGCCCGGCGCCGCGCAGAGGAGCGCGGTCGCGCCGAAGACGCCCCAGGCTGGCGCGCCCCGCGGCGCCCACTCTGCTGCGCAGGCCGCGAACGGGACCGCGCAGGCCAGGCGCTCAGCGGCTCGCACGAGCCACCTCCACCCGGCGCCAGGAGCGCGTCACCGGGTCGAACCGGGGGCGCCACGCCTCGAGCCGGACGGCGTCGGGGTGGTCCACCAGGGCGTCGGCGAGGCACGCGCGGGTGGGGACCCGCTGACAGCGCCACTCCTCGACCTCGCGCCGCTCGCCGTCGACCACTGCGATCACCACGGTCTCGTTCGGGTGGAACTCGGTGTACATCCCCATCCCGCCGCCCCGCCAGCGGCTCACCCCGAAGGCGTGGACCGCCACGAGCTGGACGGCACCCGTCGCCAGCAGCCCCATCGCCGGCAACCAACGGAGTAGAGTTGGGAATGCGCTGGCTGTTCGTCTTCCTGCAGGGGTGTTGCTGTTGTCCATGCTGGCCGACCCCCGGCGCGAAGGAGGTGCCGGTCGAGCAGCTCGCGATGGTCGCAGACTGGATCTGCACCGACGGCGCCCGCTGGACCTTCCGCCCCGACGGCACATACTCGCACAGGACGGCCGACCGGGTGTACGACGACGGCATCGTGGTGGCCTACGCCGGCTCGCACTGGAGCCTCGGCGCCGACAGCTTCCTGGACGACGTCGTCAGCGAGACCACCCTCACGGTCGAAGCCCCCGACGGGTCACCTTGCGCGACGATCGGCCAGCGGGTCTGCGCCCGAGCCGACGCGGGCGGTGTGCCGCCCGAGCTCGTCGGGATCTGGACCCTGGGCGGGCAGGTCCTCGAGGTCCGCGCCGACGGGTACGGGCGCTACCGAGCCTCGAGCGCGGCGACCTGGACCGGAGGCGCGCTCCACATCGGCGCCGAGGTGCGGCTCCAGGTGTGCGCCGAGGACCTGTTGTTGCCGCTGGCGGTCGCGAATGGGGGCCTGGCGCTCGACGGCGTGGAGATGACCCACACCGATCCCCAGTTCGACGAGGAGACCCTCGAGGCGGATCGCCACCGACGGTCGGCGGTCCCCGACTCGACCCGCGGGACGCACCGCCGACCCAGCTTCGACTTCGACTGAGGCGGGCCCGCGGCGACCGGGCGAGCACCACGCCCGGCCGGATGGACGCCCGTGGAGCAGCCGATCCTCGCCCATGCCTTCGGACTGTGGCGACCCGATGTCGGGGTTCTCGTGCGACGTCCCCAGCGGATACCACGCGGAGGAGACGGACCCCGATCGCTTCCATCGGCGGTTCGCTCGCGGGAAAAATCTGCCGTTTGACCTGGTGTTCCGGTCGGGCGATCCCAGCGCGGCGCCGTCGTCCCGGCGCCAAACCTCGGTTTATGCGGCAGAGGGCTGTCCGCCGGCTCCGGGGGCGACGCCGCGGGTGTTGGGCTACCTCGGCCGACCGTCCACCACCCCACGCCTGTGGAGCGCGAGTGGACCGCCGGCTGCGGCGTGAACGCGTCGAGGGGCGTCCGCTCCCGAGCGTGCTCCGCACCACGGAGCGTACGGAGCCTGCCCACCCTCGCTGCCGTGCAGCACCACCACCGCGACCTTCGCGGGCTGGGCCGGGGCGTAGATCAGCGTGCCCGGAAACCCCTCCGCCGACACGCCACCCGTCGGCATCGGCGGGGCGGTCGCACACGCAGTCACGGAGACGAGCAACGACTGGATCATGGCCAGTTATACGCCGGTCGCACACTGTGTTCCCGACGTGGGACCCCATCGGAGGTGCTCCGCGAGCGCTCAACGGACGGATGGAACCGACGAGCCTCCGGCTCGGGTTCATCCGCGCGCTCCAGCCTTCCCCGAGCGCTGCACGTCCGTCCTCTTCGCAATGTGTTGAACGCCGCCCGGCCGGTCTCGGTGGTCCATATGGCGCCCGGTGCCATCCCCCAGGGGTGAGCCTTCTCACCCGAGAGTCCCACCGCCGCGCTCCCGCAGCTGACGCCAGGTTCACCCGGCCATCGGACGAGCGGTTAGATCGGAGCATGGCCTTCGCACGAACCCGCAGGATCCTG
>JBEBJC010001119.1:0-2787 GCA_040080105.1 Myxococcota bacterium | reverse complement strand
CCCCCCCACCCGGGCTGGTCCCGAGCTGCGCCGAGGGCGGCGTGCTCGGCGTGCTGCCGGGGGTGATCGGCACGATCCAGGCGACCGAGACGCTGAAGATCCTCACCGGGATCGGGACCACCCTGTCGGGGCGGCTGCTGCTGTACGACGCGCTCCACCTCACGTTCCGCGAGCTGAAGCTCCGCCGCGACCCGGCGCGGCGTCCGATCACCGAGCTCATCGACTACGACCAGTTCTGCGGCGTGCCGTCCCACCCGCCGGCGGTGACCGCGTACACGTCCCTGACGGTGGCCGAGCTCAAGTCCCGGTGGGACGCGGGCTGGCGCCCGTTCGTGCTCGACGTGCGCAAGCCGCACGAGGCCGAGATCGTGAGCTTGCCGTTCGTCGATCGGCTGGAGCCGCACGAGTCGGTCGGCCAGATCGCCGGCCAACTCCCCCACGACCGCGACATCGTGGTCACCTGCAAGAGCGGCGGCCGGTCGGCGAAGGCGGCGATCGCGCTGTCGGAGCTCGGGGTGGGCCGGCTGTTCAACCTGGAGGGCGGCGTGCTCGCGTGGGCGCGCGAGATCGACCCGTCGCTGCCGACGTACTGATCGGGCTCAGGGCAGCTGGGCACACGACGTCTGGGTCGTCTGGTCCGGCCGGCCGAGCACCGCCACGGTCGAGGTGAGCGCCTCGCCCGAGGCCACGTCGGTCACCTCGAGGGTCACGTCCAGCGACCGACCGTTCAGGTTGCAGATCACCTCGAGGGTGGAGTCGCCGCCCGCCGGGACGAAGTCGTCGAGCCGGGTCTCGTGGCCGTAGAACGCTCCGGCGCAGGTGGCCGGGTCGTAGGTCCAGTCCCCTGGGCTCACCGACAGGTCCATCCACACGGGCTCGCTGGTCGCGGACGCCAGGACCGCACCGTTCGCGGTCGCGACCACCGAGCCGAGCACCGTGATCTCCGGGCCGAACCCGGTGAGCTCGGCCGCGGTCCACACGTGCCACCCGCCCTGGGGGCCGTTCACGATCGTGAGCTCTTGGCCCACGACCAGCGGCTCGACCGCGGTCTCTCCGGTGCCGTGCACCATCGCGCGCTCGGGGCAGGTCACCGAGGAGTCGCTCGTCGCCGGCTCCGGGTTGCACGCGCACATCCACCACCAGACGCAGACGCCAATGCCAGATCGGTTCACCACACCACTCCCTCTCCTTCTCTACCCGAGATGTCGCGAATCGTCAGTGGCGAGGTTCGGTCGGCAGATGTACGGTGATCGTCACATGTCGATCCCCCCGTCGATGTCTCGGTTGGCGCGCCCACCCTCGGTCCTCGGACTCCCCCCGACGGCGGGGTGGCTGCGTGCCCTGGTTCTCCTGCTGTCGGCGTGTGAACCCCCGTACCCGCGCGACCCGCGGGGGTCGGGCGAGACCGGCGGCGCGCCGGAGTGGACCCGCCCGGTGCCGGTGCTCGACGGGGACGAGCTCGTGCCGGGGTTCGACGCGTCGGTGTGGGTCGAGGGAGTGCCGCCGGGGGCGTCGGTGGTGTTCTACCAGTCGGGCGAGGGGCTCGAGCCGTCGGAGTGCCTCGGCCCCGCCGCCGGGTGTAGCCGGGTGGTGGCGCCGATCGAGTACGGAACCGCGGTGGTCGACGTGTACGGGATGGCGAAGTTCGTCGCGTCGGTGCCGAACGAGGCGCTGCCGGGGGTGGTGTACTTCCAGGCGCTGGTCACCGACCCGGTCACCGGCGCCTCCTCGTGGTCGCTGCCGATCCAGCGCCACGTGGCGATCCCGCCTGCCCGGTCTCCCGTGTCGCTGCTCGACCGCACCGCGGGCGCAGGCGTGGGGGTGTTCACCTACGGGAACAGCCACACGGGCGGCGTCGCGTGGCCCGACATCAACGGCGACCTTTGGCCCGACCTGTTCGTCGGCAACGGCGGGGGGATGAACCACCGCCTGTTCCGCAACGACGGCGACGGCACGTTCACCGACGTGTCCACCCTCGTGCCCAAGCGGTCGGTGCAGCTCGAGGACGCGCAGCCGTCGTTCGCCGACATCGACGGCGACGGCGACGTGGACCTGCTGGTCGTGGTCGACTCGCCGTTCCAGATGGACTCCGAGATCGTGCAGCCGCGCGAAGGCGGCCCGAACGCGCTGTACGTGAACCAGGGCGACGGCACGTTCACCGAGGAGGCCGAGGCGCGGGGGCTCGTCGACCCGCGCGGGTGGCGGAACATCACCGGCGCGTTCGCGGACTTCGACGGCGACGGCGACGTGGACGTGCACCTCGGCACCTGGGCGATGAACCAGCCGGGGCAGGATCGGTACGGCAAGCTGCTGCTCAACGACGGGACCGGCCACTTCACCGACTCGGGCGCACGGCTCGGCTACGGCCGCGACGTGTTGACCGCGCTCGCGGCCGACGTGGACGTGGACGGGTTCCCCGAGCTGTACCTCGGCGACGTGAACAAGATCACCGGGTTCGTGGGATCGAACCCGGCGGCCGACGACGTGCTGTACCACAACGTCGCGGGCGAGCTGGTCGACGCCACGGGATCGAGCCCGGGGATCGGCGACGACGCGTGGGCCGCGATGGGGCTCGACGTGGGCGACGTGGACAACGACGGCGACTTCGACCTGTACGTGGCCGACCGGTGGGAGGTCGAGGACCCGCTGCCGCGCGGCAACCCGTACTACCGCAACGACGACACCCAGTTCGCGGACAACACCTGTGACGCGCTCGGGATCTGCACCGGGTACGCGAGCTGGCCCACCCAGTTCGCGGACTTCGATCGCGACGGGTGGGTCGACCTG
>JBEBJC010001118.1:0-2793 GCA_040080105.1 Myxococcota bacterium | reverse complement strand
CGAGCACCATCATCATCTTCGCCTCCTGCTCGCCGCGTATCGGCGGCGGAGCGGGACGGGCGGGCAGGGGTGGTGCAGAGCTCGTGCAGCTACTCGATCCGCTGCACCACCAGGTACCCGTACGCCGGCACCGCCACCACCGCGGCGAACCCCGGCAACAGGCCGAACGCGGCATCCTGGAGTGTCGAAGGGGTGTTGACCCGCACCACGACTTGCTCGCGCACCGTCTGGTCGCCGTACGCCGCCGCCACCCGCTCGAACGACACGCCGCGGCGCAGCTGATCGATCGCCCCGTCGGCCAGGCGCAGCGCTTCGGAGGCCGAGCGGCCGAACGCCGGGTCGGCGTAGCTGACCTCGAACACCCGGACCCGCGACCGCTCGGTCGGGTGGACCCGGTCGCGCACCGCCGCTGCCGCCGCGCACCCGCGCGGCTCCCCCAACGCGCACGCGCGGTCGTACCGGATCGTCGCGCCTGCCTCGTCGTCGGCCCGGTCGTGCCGGTCACCCAGCGCCACACACGCCGCCGCGTCGCCCCGGTCGCACCCGAGGGAGTAGCCGCGCACCGCGTTGACGTCGTCGTGCACCTGCTCGGCCTGGTGTCCGGCCACCCGGCAGCCGCGGGCGTCGCCGCGCTCGCAGCTCCACTCGCCGAGCGCGCGGGCCCGGTCGGGGTCGCGCGGCGCGCCCACCCCGTCGGACAGGGCCTCGGCGAACGCGCCACACGCGAGGGGGGAGTGGCCGCGGGTGCACCCGGCGTCGAGCCACGGGCCGGCGGTCCGCCGATCGACCGCGTGCCACAGCTCGCCCGCGAGCGCGCACCCGGCGCCGGCCCCCGCCACGCACCCGTTCTCGGCCGCCGCGCGGGGGACCTCGCGCTCGACCGCAGGCAGCTCGAGCGCGATCGCGCGCAGCGTCTCGCAGTCGGGGTCGTGGCCGGTGCCACACGCGACCGCGCACGCGTGGAGCTCGGCGCACGGCGCCGCCGCGACCACCACCGGGGCCGGCGGCGGCCGCACACAACCGACCGCGACCGCGAACGCGGCGAACCACCGAGATACGGGGGCCGCCATGATCCTCTGGCTCGCCGGCTGCCGCATCGAGTGGGGTCCTCCGCAGGAGCAGGTGTCGGCGTCGCCCGACGCCGGCCCGCGCGGCGAGGTGTGGGTGTACACCTCGGTGTACCAGTCGGTCCTCGACGCGCTCGATCCGGTCGTACGCGAAGCGCTGCCGGACGTCGAGGTCCGATGGTATCAGGCGGGCTCGGAGAAGGTAGCCCAGCGGGTCGAGACCGAGTGGGCGGCGGGCGGAAGTCCGGCGTGCCTGCTGATGACGTCCGATCCGTTCTGGTACGTGCGCCTCGCGGACGAGGGGCGCCTGCAGTCCCACTTCGCCCCGAACGTGTTGGAGGTGGACCGCTCGATGGTCGACCCCGCCGCGCGGTGGGTCGGGTCGCGGGTGTCGCTGGTCGTGCTGGCGGTGAACCACTCGATCCCCGCGGGGTCGAGGCCGACCTCGTTCGCCGCGCTCGCCGATGCGCGGTGGGTCGACCAGGTGACGATGCCCGACCCGCTCGCGTCCGGCACCGCGTTCACCTGGCTCGCGTTCCAAGACCCGGCGCTGATCGCCGCGCTGCACCAGAACCGGATCGTCGCCGCCGGGGGGAACTCGGCGGTGCTGAACCGGGTGGCGTCGGGGGAGCGCCCGGTCGGGGTGGTGTTGCTCGAGAACGTGCTCGCGAGTGACGGCGCGCCGGTCGACGTGGTGTACCCGACCGACGGGGCGGTGGCGGTCCCGGGGCCGATCGCGCTCACCGCGGGCTGCCCGAACCCGGTCGCCGCCCGCGCGCTGTACGACCTGCTGCTGTCGCCGGTCGGCCAGCGGCTGCTGGTCGGGGGCGACATGTACGCGGCCCTGCCGGCGCTTCCGCCGCCCGACGGGGCCCCCCCGCTGGCCGAGCTGGCGGTGCGGCCGTGGTCGGCGGGGTTCGCGGCCTCGGTCACCGCAGACCAGGCCCGGATCAAGGACGCGTGGGCGGCGGCGGTGGCCGAGTGAGGATCGCGCTGGTCCTGGCCGCGCTGGCGCTGGCGCTCGCGGTCGGGCTCCCGCTCGCGCTGCTGCTGGCCGCGCTGGCGGGCGATCCGGGGGCGCTGGCGACGCTGGTCGAGCCGCGCTCGATCGAGTCCCTGGTGAACACCGTGGTGCTCGCCGTCGGCACCACCGCGCTGGCGGTCTCGCTGGGGGTGCCGCTCGGGGTGCTGGTCGCCCGCACCGACCTGCCCGGGGTGCGGTGGTTGTCCGCGCTCGCCCTGGTGCCGTACGTGGTGCCGCCGTACGTGACCGCGATCGCGTGGATCGCGCTCGCGAACCCGACCAACGGGTGGGTGAACCTCGGGCTGCGGGCGCTGGGGCTCCCCGTGGTCGACGTGTACACGCTCGGCGGGATGATCTGGGTGCTCGGGCTCGAGAGCGCCCCGGTGGTGATGCTCGCGACGATCGACGCGCTCGGTCGGATCGACGCGTCGCTGGAGGAGCAGGCGCGGGTGTCGGGGGCGGGCCCGCTCGGGGTGCTGCGCCGGGTCACCCTGCCCCTGGTCGCGCCCGCGGTCGCGGTGTCGGCGTCGTTCGTGTTCGCCGGGGCGGCGGCGGCGTTCGGGGTGCCGTACCTGCTCGCGACCGGCAGCGCCGATCCGTCGTTCGTGCTCACGACCCGGATCGCCCAGGCCCTCGACCTCGACCCGTCGACGGGCCGCCCGGCCGCGATCGCCGCGTCGCTCGTGTTGGTCGCGGTGTCGG
>JBEBJC010000148.1:0-12688 GCA_040080105.1 Myxococcota bacterium | reverse complement strand
GTGTTCGTGGCGCGGCGCGAGGTGGGGGCGGCGTGGCTGCGGGGGGCGGTGGGCCTGTCCACCACCGCGCAGCCCGGCGTCCGGTGGACGGTAGCGGAAGCCGCGGCCACCTCTCCGCTCGACGGGGCGCCGACCGATCTACGGGTCAGCACGCGGGTGATCGGGCGCCGGTGAGCCGTCGGGCAGGAGCACGCAGCTCACCTCGCCCGACGCGGTCGTCGAGGGGCCCCCGTCCGACATCGGCACCCCGTCGAACCGCACGGTGAGGACGCCGGACGGAGTGGATCGGGAGAGCGGAGAGGGTCACGCCGTCGACCTGCGCCTCCATCACCCGCGGTGGCGCCACCCACCGCTCGAGCGCCGGAGCGGCCGGGGGTGGCTCGGGAGCGGCCAGGCAGCCGGAGACGGCGAAGAACCCCATGAGCCACCCACCAACCGTGACGGGTCGCGGTGAGGTCGAGCACCAGGACAGGGTCGCGACGAAACCTGCTGCGCTCACCGCAACGCGCTGGCGCACAGCGGGTCGAGCCGGGTGGGCATCAGCGACAGGCCCCCGGCCGCATAGGCCTCGACGGCGCTGGTGCCGCGAGGGCAGCGCAACACGGCGAGGTACCGCGCCACCGCGTCGGCTCGGTCGGGGTGCGCAGCGAGCGCGAGCGCGCCGAGCCCGGCGATCGCGTACTCGAGGCAGTAGAACGGGTACAGCGCGAGGTGCGGGTAGGTGACCCACCCTTCGGGGTGGACCGAGCGGTGGTGGGGGAACATCGTCCTCCACTCGTGCGCCCACCGATCGGCCCGGCGCGCGGCCGACGCGCCCGGCTCGGCGTACGCCCATCGCTGGAACCGGTGGGCGGCCGCCGCGCTGGCCATCGTGCGCATCGTGCGGAGCACGCCGGCCGACGAACCGTCGACCAACCGCTCGAGGCCGATGCTCGCGAGCTCGGACACCTCGAGCGCGAGGGACGCCGCGCGCATCGGACCCTGCGCGAGCGAGGCGTGCAGCGCGTGGCCGAGCTCGTGCACCAGCGAGTCTCGATCGGCCCGCGTGCCGGTGGGCCGCACGAACACGAGGGAGCGCCCGAGGTGGGGGCGCCACACGTGGCTCGCCCCGCCGCGGACGTGGGGGCCACACTCCACGTCGACCCGCTGGGCCCACGTGGGATCGAGCGCCGCCACCTCGAGCATCACCGCCTGGGCGTCGAGCACGTCGGGGGTGTCGCGCGCGCTCGTGAGCTCCCACGGCTCGCGCTCGCCGTCGTGGGCGACCAGCCACGGCACCACCTGGGCGGCGATTCGGTCGCACAGCGCGTCGGCCTCGTCGACCGAGTACGGACGGGCCAGCATCGCCCAGCACCACGACACGAACGAGTCGAGGCCGGAGGCGGACGCGAGCGACGCGCGCAGCTCGGCGAGCTCGGTCCACGACTCGCTCACTTCGGACGCGACCGCCTGCTGAGCAGCGCCCATCGCTCGCCACGTCGCTTCGGACCGCGACGCGGCGTACGCGTCGGCCGCCGGTTGCCACGCGCGCCGGCTCGACCACCACCGCGCCCCGACCGCCTCGATCCGCGCCTCCAGCTCCTCGACCCCCGCTGGGCGGGTCCGGCGCTCGGCGTCGAGCTGGCGCACGAACGGCCCGTACGCCGGGTCGAGCTGCGGGAGCGCGGGGCTCGCGAGCACCGAGTCGCGCAGCGCGTGCTCCCCGCGCTCGCGCGCCGCGCCGACCGACTCGAGCCACGCCGTCAGCGCGGCCGGGTCGCGCCGTCCGAGGTGCACGGCGCTCCGGACCTCGACCTCCTGGTCCCTGAGGTCTGCCCACAGCGCGTCCCACCGTCGAAGCACCCCCTCGAGCTCGGCGGGCGAGCCGCTCGGGGCGGCGGTGAGCGCGGCGTACCGCTCGGACACGTCCATGTAGACCCTCCCTGCTCGACAGCCTCCTACGGCGGCGCTCGGGATCGCGGAGGTCGAACCCGACGTGGTGGTGGCCGGGCTCACCGGGTCCGGCGTTCCCTCCGCGGGGCGGGAGCCGGCCGGGTAAGCTGGAGTGGGAGGAACTCCCTGGGGGCGGAGCCCCTCCCCCAACCCTCTCCCCAGAGGGGAGAGGGGGCCGGCTAGAGCAGGTGCGAAGCACATTTTCTCCATACCCCCGCATCGGGGAGAGGGTCGGGGTGAGGTGGAATTGGTGGAGCACGACGTCGCGTGGACCGTGCAGGTCGACCCGCTGACCTTCGCGATCGGCATCGCGCACGTTCAGGTCGAGCGCGCGCTCGGCGAGCGGGTGTCGGTGTACGTGGGCCCGTCGCTCCGCCTGTTCGACGGGATCTTGCCGGACGCGGGCGGGCCGTTCGTGGCGCTCGGGGCCGAGGCGGGGGTGCGCGGGTTCTTCACCGGCCGCGCGCCCGAGGGCGGGTGGGTGATGGCGCGCGGGGTGCTCGCCCGGATGGCGCTGCGCGACGGCTCGCGCGCCGAGGCGGGCGGCTACGGGAGCGTGCTGGTCGGTGGCACCGCGGTGGTCGGGCCCGGCCTCGTGTTGTCGGGCGGGCTCGGTGGGTCGTGGTTCGCGTACGACATCGACGGCTACGGGGTCAGCGGCCCGGCGCCCGCGGCGCACACCGCGGTCGGGTGGGCGTTCTGACCGTCAGTCGGTGAGCCGCAGCTCCAGGTGGTCGACCTTCGCAGCGGTGTTCACCTGCAGGTGCGGCTCGATCGTGGCCGAGGCGCCCGCGGGGAGATCGACCGAGCCGAGCCATACCTGCCCGTGGGCGATCCGGTCGAAACCGATCAGCTCCTCGCCCTGGTTGAACGTCCAGGTGGGGGCGGAGGCGTCGGTCGCTGCGCCGTCGCCGTCCCAGTGCACCTGCATCGTCTCGGTCCGACCGGCGATGGTCTGGTCGACCGTGCCGACGATCTCCCACGACGCGGTGGTGGAGATCGACGGGCCGCGCTCGATCGAGCCGACCCCGTGGCCGAGGGTCAGGCTGTACCACAGCCACAGCTCTCCCTCGAGCGGGCCTTCGACGGTGATCGCCTGCGAGGGGACCTGGGTGAGATCGCTGTGATGGAGCACCTTGCCCGGCACCAGCCCGCAGCCGACCAGCCAAATCACCATTCGACCCTCCTTCGACCAGACTACGCGGACCGCTAGGGTGCATTGCCCGAGATGTCGACCACCCCGCCGATGTCGGTAACGCCGATCGCGTCGCGGAGCGCCTCGGCTGCGGCGTTCGGCAGCGCGCCGTTCCCGACCACCCGCAGATCGCCTCCGACCGAGTCCACCCCGTGCAGCGCCGTCACGTCGACGAGCGCCTCGTCCTGCTCGAGCACCAGGTCACCCCCCACCGACGCCAGGCCCTCGAGCCCGCCGAGGTCGACCAGGGACGCGTTGAACGTGATATGCAGGTCGGCTGGGATCACCGTCAGCCCATCGAGCCCGGTCAGGTCGACCAGCGCGCCGTTGTCGAGGAGCTCCACCGCGCCCGACACCGTGGTGAGCGCGGGGAAGCCGAGGGTGGTCAGCTCGTCGTTGCCGCTCACCACCAAAGCCCCGACGGTGTGGAGAGAGCCGAGGCCCGCGAACGACGTCTCCGAGTCGAGATCGGACAGCCGGAGG
Source organism: Myxococcota bacterium (assembly GCA_040080105.1). GTDB lineage: Bacteria > Myxococcota_A > UBA796 > UBA796 > JACKER01. The sequence goes on along the minus strand of JBEBJC010000148.1, from coordinate 9,078 downwards.
GCGCCGCCGACCTGCTCGAGCGCGCCCAGCGGGGCGACCGACACCCCGGCCGGCAGGGCGAGATCGCCTCCGACCCACCGAAGGGACTCGAGCCCGGTGAGTGACGCCAGCGGAGTCGGGAACACCAGCTGCCCGACCTCCTCCAGGGAGACGAGGCCGGTCAGCGTCACCGGATCGCGGCCCGACAGATCGAGGATCCCCCCGACGGATCGCAGGCTCGGGAGCGCGACCACGAAGCCCGGTGAGGCGCGGTGGGCTTCGAGGTCGCCCGCGACCTGCTGCAGCGAGCCGAGGTCGACGAACTCTGCGTCCTGGTGGAGCACCACGTCGTCTCCCACGAACGTGAGCGAGGGCAGGTGCACGTCGCCCGGGGAGCCCCCCAGATCGAGGTCGCCCGTGACCACCGACAGCGCCGGCAGGTCGACCCCCCGGTCGTGCGCGATCAGCGACCCGGTGACCTCGGTCAAGCCCGGCAACATGCCCGCGTTGGGGATGGAGCCGAGCACGACCGGACCGCTGGTGGTGACCCCGTCGAGGGCGGAGGCGTCGGCCAGCGACTCACACGACTCGATCGACAACGTCGTGAGATCGGAGGTGAACACGAGCGGGTCGAGTGACCCGAGCCCCACGTCGGACATCGACAGCCCGGTCCACACGAGGCCGTCGAGCGCCGACACGTCGATGAGCCCGGGCAGCTCTGCCAACACCAACATGCCCGTCGTCCCTTCGACCGCGTCGAGGCCGGACAGGTCGACCAGGTTCACCATCCGCTCGAGCGTGATCGACCCGCCGACGTGGCCGAGGTTCGCCAGAGGGGCGAGTGACGACAGCGGCGGATGAGCGTTCCACCCGCCGACGGACAGGTTCCCACCGACCTCCGACAGCTGCTCGAGTCCGACCAGCGAAACGAAGTCGTCGCCGAACAGGCTGAGGGAACCGCCGACCCGGGTGAGTGACGACAGGGCGGCCAGGTCGGGGACCGACACGTCGTTGAGCGTCAGGCTCCCGGTGACCTCGTCGATCGCCTCCAGGCCAGTGAGCGAGTCGAGAGTCAGGTTCGACAGGAACAGATTGCCGTCGATCCGGCACAAGCACCCCAGCGCCGACAGGTCGTCCACGTCGGTCGAGCCCAGGACGAGATCGCCCGTGATCGCGTTCACCCCGCCGGCGCAGGTGCTGCCCACGTCGAGCGCGTCGTTCCACCAGAAGAACTCGAGGTCTCCGACGTGCGGCACCAGCACGGCGCACCGGTCGACGCCGTCGCAGTCCTGGTCGACCCCGTCGCGCGGGACGTCGATCCCGTCGGGCGCGCTGGCCGGGTCGGCGTCGTCGCAGTCGTCGATCGCGTCCCACCCGTCCAGGTCCAGGTCGTCGTCGAGGGTGGCCGCGTCGCAGTCCTGATCGACGCCGTCGTACGGGACCTCGGTCACCCCGGGATGGACGCCGGCGTCGCGGTCGTCACAGTCGTCCTCGAGCAGGAATCCGTCCTCGTCGAGGTCGTCGTCGGTGGTGGTGGGGTCGCAGTCCTGGTCGATGCCGTCGTACGAGCGTTCGATCGCCCCCGGGTGGATCGAGCCGTCCTCGTCGTCACAGTCGTCGGCGAGCGGGTAGCCGTCTTGATCGAGGTCGTCGTCGAACGTGTCGGGATCGCAGTCCTGGTCGATTCCGTCGTACGGGAGTTCGGTCGCGTCGGGGTGGATGTCCGGGTCGTCGTCGTCGCAGTCCCGGCGGTGCTTGAACCCGTCCTGGTCGAGGTCGTTGTCCAGGGTGAGCGGGTCGCAGTCGTCGTCCGACCCGTTGTACACCACTTCGACCGTGCCGCAGTCACCACCGACCGACGGTGTCGTAGGGTCGGTTTGCTTGCGGTCACAAGCGGCGAGCCAGCTCAGCAGCACCATCGACCACCCCCGGAGATCGGGTAGCCCGATCGTGACCCAGCGGCGAACCGTCGCCGGGGTTCACCGCACCGCGCGGGTGGCGATCCGCTCGAGCGCAGCTTTCACCTCGGGGTCCGCCGCGACCACGGCCGCGCGGGTCGCGACCGCCGCGAGGTGCTTGCCGAGCCCGACCCGCGCCCCTTCCCAGTCGGTGCTGTCGTCGGCGCCCACCGCCCGGCTCACCGACAACCACACCGCGGCGTCGGGGCGGGCCTTGCGCAGCGCGGTCGCGGCGAGTGGCTCGGCGTCGGTGCCGACCAGGGCGTCGGCCAGCCGCAGGATCGCCTCCGGGTACATCACCGTCTCGCGGCCGACCTCGAGCGTGTCCACCGCCTCCTTGAGCGCCACCGCCTGCCACGCGGCGGACAGCTCGGCGATCTCGGGGTCCCAGGCGCCCGCCCGCGCCATCGTCTCGACCCGGTCGACGCCGGCGCACCCTGCGGTGCACCGATCGACCCATCGGAGCGCGGTGATCGCGAGCAACGCCCCACCCCCGGCGCGGTCGGCGGCGGCGGCAGGGACGAGCCCCCCGGCGGCGCGCTCCAACAGCCGCCCGATCGGGTCGGGGTCCCCGAGCTCCGCGGCGAGCGCCCGCTTGGTGTCGGCCCAGCTGGCCTGCTCGGCGTCGCGGTCGGCGGCGGCGCGGAGCACCGCGAGCCGCGTCGCGCGGCGCAGGTCGGCGAACGCCGGGTCGTACGGGACCTCGGCGCCGCCGGCCCGCGCGACGATCAGCTGCCCGAGCGCGGTGGTGCGCAGGGGGTCGTACTGGGGCGCCGCCAGCGGCCCCGCCAGCGCCGCGATCGGGATCGTGGGGGAGCCGAGCCACCCCTCGAGCACCCACCGCTCCCCGTACGCGACCGGGGTCGTGTCACCGAGCCACGCGAGCGGGCCCCGCGGCAACGTCGGATCGGCCTCGGTCACCGACAGCGGCGTGAGCAGGCCCACCAGCTGCAGCTGCACCCCATCGGTCACCGGCCCGCTCATCGCAGCGGTCTCCGCCAGGCGCAGGCGGTACCCACGCGCGAGGGGCACTGCGGCGGTGCCGCGCCAGTCGTCCTCGAGCGCCTGCAGCCCGCGCTCGAACGGCGCCGCGCCTGCCTCGAGCGTTCGGACCTGGCGCACGAACGCCGCGAGCGGTGCGGCGTCCGGGATCTCGTCGAGCACGTTGCCCGGCGGCAGGTACGGCGAGCGCGCCAGCGGGTCGGCGCCGACCACCGCCGCGACCGCCGATGCGAGGTCGACGATCGAGACGGGCGCCGCGTCGGCGGCGGTGGGCTCGAGGCGGAGGTGATCCGGGATCGGGCGCGGACAACCGAGGAGCGCGAGCCACATCGGGTCAGCCTAACGCGTGGTGCCCCCGGCCCCGGACGCCGGACGTTCTCTCGACACGGGCGCTCGGGTGGTGGTCAGAGCGCCGAGTTGATCCGCCCCGGCAGCCCCGGACCACCGAACACGAACGCGCTGTACAGCTGCACCGCGGCGCACCCCGCGTCGAGCAGCTCGCGCACCTGATCCGCGGTCTCGATCCCGCCGACCCCGATCACCGGCATCGGGCCCGCGTGCCGCAGCGCGACCCCGATCTTCGCCCGCGCCATCGGCCACAGTGGGCGCCCGGACAGGCCGCCCGCCTCGGTGAGCTCCGGCGCGGCCGCGCGCGAGATCGTGGTGTTGGTCGCGACCACCGCCGACACCCCGAGCTCGCGCGCGATCTCGACCGCGCGAGCGAGCGCCTCGTCCTCGAGGTCGGGCGCGAGCTTCAGGAACACCGGGGTCCCGGCCGCCGCCTCGAGCACGGCCGGCAGCAGCGCCCGCAGCGACGCCTCGTCTTGCAGCGAGCGCAGGCCGGGGGTGTTCGGCGACGACACGTTCACCGTGAACCAGTCGACCAGCCCCCGCAGCCGGTTCACCGACATCACGTAGTCGGCGGGCGCCTCCTCGTTCGGGGTGACCTTCGACTTGCCGAGGTTCGCCCCCACCGGCACGTCCGGCCACCGGCCGGACTCCCGCAGCGCCACCAGCCGGTCGCGCAGCGCGAAGGAGCCGTGGTTGTTGAACCCCATCCGGTTCACGATCGCCGCCTGCGCGGGGTACCGGAACAGCCGCGGACGGTCGTTGCCGGGCTGCGGGTGGGCGGTCACCGTGCCGACCTCGACGAACCCGAACCCGAGCCGCGCCCAGAACGGGATCGCCCGCCCGTCCTTGTCGAGCCCGGCGGCGAGGCCGACCGGCCCAGCGAACCGGATCCCGGCGACCGTGCGCGCGAGCGACGCCGGCGGCTTGCCCGGCCCGAGCGCCCCCAGCAGCCGCGGGAACGCGCTCACCAGGCCGAGCGTGAGCTCGTGCGCGCGCTCGGCTTCCATCCGGAACAACACCGCCCGCGCGAGCGGCCACGTGGCGTCGATCACGACCGGTCTGCCCCGCCCGGGACGGGCTCGTCGGCCCACGCGGCGCGCAAGATCGGGAGGTTGCCGAGGAAGTAGTCCACGAACGACCCGAACGTGACGATGGTGAGCGCGAGCATCGTCCACCACGGCAGCGTCTTCGGGATCGGCAGCTGCGGGGCGACCTCGTACACCACCAGCAGCACGAAGATCACCTGGGTGCCCACGCCCTGGACCACCGCCTTGATCTTGCCGCTGGGCCGCGCCGCGAGCACCACGTTGCGCACCGCCGCCACCGACCGCATGAACGAGATCGAGCTGTCCCGGTAGAAGATCAGCACGATCATCCACAGGTCGGCCACCCCCATCGCGTACAGGCCGAGGAACAAGGTGAACCGGCAGAACGCGTCGGAGAACGGGTCGAACAGCTTGCCGAACGAGCTGACCTGCCCGTAGGACCGGGCGATCTTGCCGTCGAGGATGTCGGTGAGCTCGAGCACGAGTGACAACACCGCGGCGACCGTGGTGCCCCACCAGGTGTGGGTCAGCAGGAACGCCACCGCGAGCGGCGCCAGCGGCAGGCGCGCGGCGGTGAGGAAGTTGGCGCTGATCGGCGGCTGGGTCGGCGGCGGTTGGGTCGTCACGGAGGGGCCTCTGCGCCCTCTCGCGGGCCGGAAGGCGACGGTCGACTGTATTCCGAAAGCGCGACCAGCGACAGCCCGAGCGACAGCCAGCCGAGGAACGTCCCGACCGATGGCCAGTGGATCCCGAGCCACGGCCCGTGGAACAACAACACGCACAGCCCGGTGCCCTCGAACGCCACCGCGATCTGCCCGAGCGGGCGCGGCGACCACGCGCCGGCGCGCGATCGGGCCATCGCCCACGCCACCCCGATCGCGAGGTCGCGCACGATCATCAACACCGCGAGCGACACCGGCGCGTGGCCGACCCACGCGAGCGCCGCCCACGCGAAGTCGGTCAGGAGCTTGTCGGCGAGTGGATCGAGGAACAGCGCGGCGCGCGACGTCGCGTTCAGCCGGCGCGCGACCCACCCGTCGACCAGATCGGTGCAGATCGCGAACAAGAACAGCCAGAACGCCAGCAGATCGTGGTGCAAGACCACCACGACGTACATCACGACCGGTCCGAGCGCGCCGCGTGACGCGGTGATCGCGTTCGGAAGCTGGCGAATCATTGGCGGTGCGCGCTCCGTGGTCCCCCCGACGTATGCTCTCGGCGCCGGAGGTTCAATGTGGTTCGCCCTGTGGCTCGTCGGGTGTGAGGACGACGGCGACGCGAACGTCGCCGCGTGTGAGGCGTTCCTCGACGGGCTGGTGTGCGGGGAGCAGGACTGGTCGGCGGTGTACGACGAGGGGTACTGCGAGACGTACCGGGACAGCCCGTGCCCGATGGGCCCGTACTGGGCCTGCCTGTCGGAGCGCACGACCTGTGACCCCGACGAGGGCGGCATCTCGGTCGATCTCGACGGGGCGTGTGAGTCGGAGGCCGACTGCCTCGAGTGAACCCGGGTGGCCCCGGGCGGCGCGGCACCATACCTCCAGTGCCATGATCCGCGTCCGCAACCTGCGGAAGACCTACCCGGTGGGCGGTCGCCCGCTCGAGGTGCTGAAGTCGCTCGACCTCGACGTGGCCGACGGCGAGTACGTGGCGATCACCGGCAGCTCCGGCTCGGGCAAGTCGACCCTGCTCAACGTCCTCGGCATCCTCGACGGGTACGACGACGGCTCGTACCACCTGGGCGACGTCCTGGTGAAGGACCTCTCCGAGACCGTGGCTGCCCAGTACCGGAACCGGTTCGTCGGGTTCGTGTTCCAGTCGTTCCACCTGCTGCCGTTCAAGACGGCGACCGAGAACGTGGCGCTGCCGCTGTACTACGCGGGGGTGTCGCGCACCGAGCGCAACGCCCGGGCGCTCGAGCTGCTCGAGCGGGTCGGGCTCGCCGACCGGGCGGAGCACTACCCGTCGCAGCTGTCGGGCGGGCAGAAGCAGCGGGTGGCGATCGCGCGCGCCCTCGTCACCAAGCCGCGGATCGTGCTGGCCGACGAGCCCACCGGGGCGCTCGACACGGTGACCACCGGCGAGATCCTCGACTTGCTCGCGGAGGTGCACCGCGCCGGCACCACGCTGGTGGTGGTGACCCACGAGGCGCACGTGGCCGAGCGGACCCAGCGCACCATCGTGCTGCGCGACGGGCGGGTCGTGTGATCGACGTCGACCGGTGGTTCGAGATCCTCGAGGGGCTGGCCCGCCACCCCCTGCGCACCGCGTTGACCATGGGCTCGGTCGCGTGGGGCACGTTCGTGCTGGTGGTGCTGCTCGGCACCGGGGCGGGCCTGCAGAACAACGTGCAGTGGCAGTTCCGCGACGACGCCACCAACAGCGTGTGGGTGTACCGCGGTCAGACCACCAAGCCGTACCAGGGGCAGCCGGTCGGTCGGCGGATCGTGTTCGACCTACGCGACTACGACGCGGTTCGGGGCAGGATCGGCGGGATCGAGCACATCACCGGCCGGTTCTACCTGTGGAGCGGGGGCACGGTGTCGTACCGCGACCGGTCGTCGGCGTACTCGGTGCGCGGCGTACACCCCGACCACCAGTACCTCGAGAAGACGCTGATCGCGTCCGGGCGGTTCCTCGACGACCTCGACGTGGCCGACAAGCGCAAGGTGGCGGTGATCGGGACCAAGATCGTCGAGTACCTGTTCCGCGGCGCCGATCCACTGGGCGAGTACCTGAACCTCGGGCAGGTCCCGTTCCAGGTGGTCGGGGTGTTCACCGACGCGGGCGGGGAGGGGGAGCTCGAGCAGATCTACGTGCCGATCACCACCGCCCAGGCGACGTTCGGGCAGGGCACCGACCAGGTTCACCAGCTCATGCTCACCCTCGAAGGGGCGACCGAGGAGCGCGCCGAGCAGGTGTCGAACGACCTGCGGGCGCTGCTCGCCGAGCGCCTGCGGTTCGATCCGACCGACAACCAGGCGATCCGGGTGCGGAACAACGTCGAGGAGTTCTCGCGGATCCAGGGCCTGTTCTCGCTGCTCGACGGGTTCGTGTGGCTGGTCGGCCTCGGCACGGTCACCGCCGGGGTGGTCGGGGTGTCGAACATCACGCTGGTGTCGGTGCGCGAGCGCGCGTCCGAGCTCGCGCTGCGCAAGGCGCTCGGCGCCACCCCGGCGGCGATCGTGCGGGCGGTGGTCGAGGAGGCGGTGGTGCTCACCGCGACCAGCGGGTACCTCGGGATCGTGCTCGGGGTCGGGCTGCTGGTGGCGCTGCGGGCGTGGATGCCCGAGAACGAGTACGTGCGCGACCCGCAGATCCAGCTGTGGCCGGCGCTGGCCGCCGCGGCGGTGCTGACCGTGGCCGGCGGCGTGGCCGGGTTCTTCCCGGCGTGGTTCGCCGCGCGGGTCCCCCCGGTGGAGGGGTTGCGCGGAGGCTGACCGGCCCGCTCGGCGCACTGAGCCCGCGCAGCTCGAGCGGGGCGCGGTAGCCTAAAGGGCGACGGTGTACAGGATGTCGACCTGGTCGCCTCCGACCGGCGGGTCGGCGTCGAACACCACCGCGTTCGCGCCGGCGTCGTACCGCCACCGGTCGCCGCCCACCCCGACCGCGTTGATCCACACCTCGATCGTGGTCGCGACCGGCCGCTCGGACAGCGGGAACGTGTCGCGCACCACGCCGGCGTCGGCCAGCAGGTCGATGTCCGCGGCCCAGTCGTCACACAGCGACAGGAACTCGCCCGAGGTGCCCGCCACCGCGCCGTCGTACCCGAACCCGGGGTCGGCCCCGGTGCACCCGCCCGGCGTGGGCCCCGCGACCGCGGACATCGTGACCATCAGCTCGTCACCGTGCTGCTCGACGATCTGGGTCCAGTAGTCGCGCCAGTAGCTCGGGGACTCGTCGAACCCTGGCGACTCGTCGTTCTCGTCCGACACGAAGATCAGGTGCAGCAGCTCGCCGCGCACCAGCCCCTCGTTGCACCCGCCGGGCCGGGATTCGCGCACCGCGCGCGCGGCGGTGGACAGGCCCTGCTCGTCGGTGTCCTCGTCCCACGGGCTCTGGGTGAGCGCGTCGGCGAACCGGTCCGCGAAGTTCGGCGTGTCCGGGGTCAGGATGCCGGTCTGCGTGCAGCCGTCGTCCCCGTTGATGGACGCGAGCTGCCAGTCGTCGACGGTCTCCGCCAGGCGCTCGGCGAACGGGGTGACGGTCTGGCCGAGGGTGCGCAGCTCCTCGTCCATCGAGCCGCTGGTGTCGCCGAACACGATCACGTCGATCGCGGTGCCGCTGCGCAGGTCCCACGAGTCGAGCGCCGACTCGTCGGGCACGCTGCCCTCCGCCGGCGGAGGGCCATCGGGAGGAGCGAGGCCCGGATCGAGGTTCGCACCGGGATCGTACTCGATACACCCCGCCAACGACGCCAATCCGAGCCACCGCATGGGAACCCCCCCGGATCGGCCCGATGCGAATCACGTGCCAAACAAGCCGGGCGGCCCCTGGCGGTTCGCGCGCCGCGGTGCGGCGCGTTTGTCGCTGTCGGGTGGGGCGCCGGTGGACAGGTGGACAGGGGTGGTCTGGCCGGTGTACGAGGAGGGTGATGGCCGCCGACCGCCCGAACCGGATCGCTGCGAGCTGCGGGTCCTCCGACCTGCGGTCCTCGGACTCCGTCCTGCGGTCTTTTGCCCGAGTTACCGAGGGGGCGTAGGCCCCGGTGTGGCTGCGGCCCGGTCCCGTGTGATCGCGCC
>JBEBJC010001117.1:0-2796 GCA_040080105.1 Myxococcota bacterium | reverse complement strand
AACCGGTCTCCGGTCATCCCGCGCACGTCGACCCGCGCCGCGCGAGCGCCGGTCCACGGGCCCCACGGACCCGACTCCGGGCGCAGGCCGTACGCCACCGACGCCACCGCGGCGGCGACGTGCAGCAAACCGTGGGCGGCGTGGGCCACCCCGAACTGGGCCGACAGGTCCACCCCGGACCCGCCGAGCACAACTGGCCCGTCGGGGGAGTCGGTCGGGTCGTCCGGGAGGATCGCGAGGATCGGGCTTCCGTCTCGGCGCGCGTCGTCGAGCCGGCGCAGGACCAGCACCACCGCTGCGTCGCCGGACGTGCGCGGCGGGAGCACCAGGCGGGCCGCCGTCTCGTGCACGATCTCGGCCGACAGGTCGACCGCCCCGACCACCGCCGCGTCGACGTCACCGGCGCGGAGCCACCGGGCCGCGATCCGCAGCGCCTCGGTGCCCGACAGCTCCTCGGCCGACACGGTGAACCCCGGCCCGCCCCAGTCGAACTGCGAGCCGAGCCGGTTCGCCGGGATGTTCGGCATGTTCCCGACCACCCCGGCGGAGGCGAGCACCGGGGTGATCGCGTCGAGCGTGGCCGCCGGGGTGGCGCGGTCCCACCCGCGCATCCGCCACCGCGCGCCGTACCGGCACACCTCGGGGTCACTCTGGCTCCCGATCAGCACCGCGGTGGACTCCCGCGGCAGGGCGGAGGCGCCGACCGCCTCGAGCGCCGCGTCGAGGATCGACAGCTGCTGCGGCAGGGTCTGCTGCAGGTCGCGCGGCGGGAACCGCACCTTGTCGAGCGGCAGGGTGACCGACCGCGCCGCGGCGCGCGCCGGGGTGCCGGGCACGATGCGGGACCGTCCCGCCGCGAGGTCGTCGACGAACGCGGCGGTGGAGGCTCCGTCGCCGACCCGCACCCCCAGGCCGACCACCGCGAGCGCGCCGCGGGGAGCCGGCGGCGACGGGGTGATCGCAGCGCCCGCCCCCGGCTCGTACTGCTCGACCACCACGTGCGCGTTGTTCCCGCCGAACCCGAACGCCGACAGCGCCGCGAGCCGCGGGCCCTCCGACGGCCACGGCTCGGCCGCGTGCACCAGCCGGAACGGGGTCCCGGCGAGCGCCTCGTTCGGCAGCTCGGCGTGGAGCGTCGGCGGACGGATCCCGGCCTCGAACGCCCCCAGGACCTTCAGCAGGCCGGCCGCGCCGGCGGCGGTGATCAGGTGCCCGAGGTTCGACTTGAGCGACCCGATCGGCAGCTCGCGCACAGCGCCGCCGAACACCTCGTGCATCGTGTGGATCTCGGCCGCGTCACCCACCGGGGTCCCGGTGGCGTGGCACTCGACCAACCCGAGGCGCGCCGGGTCGAGCCCGCTCGCCCGCCACGCCCGGCGCAGCGCCCGCGCCTGACCCTCACTCGACGGGGCGAGCAGCCCGCGCCCGCGGCCGTCGTTCGACAACCCGACGCCGCGGATCACCCCGAAGATCCGGTCGCCGGCGGCCTCGGCGTCCGACAGCCGCTTGAGCGCGACGAACGCCGCGCCCTCCGCCGGCACGAGCCCGTCCGCCTCGCGGTGGAACGGGCGGGAGCGCCCGGACCGGCTCATCGCGTCGAGCGCGCAGAACCCCACGTGGATGAACAGGTCGTCCGAGCGACACACCGCGCCGGCGAGGGCGAGGTCGAGGGTCCGGTCGTGCAGCCGCTCACACGCGAGCCCGATCGCGTACAGCGAGCTCGCGCACGCGGCGTCGAGCGCGAACGCCCCGCCCCCGAGCCCGAGCTGGTCGGCGAGCAGCAGGGCGGGCAGCCCGCTCATGAACCGGTTCCGCGGGTCGGCGGTGGGGCGGCCGAACCACACGTGCTCGGCGTACCGCGACATCGTCGACGACGGGAACGACAGGTTGCCGATCGCCGCCCCGACCCTGGCCGACGGCCGATCGTGCCCGGCCTCGCGCAGGGCCTTGCGCCCCGCCGACAGCACCCAATGGAACAGGGGATCGAGCGCGAGCAGATCTTCGGCCGTCCGCGCGAACGGGTCGACCGCGAGCTCGTCGGCGAACGCGAACCCCCGCACGTACCCGCCGCGGTCGGACCACGCCCGGTCGGCCGACGCGCTCGGATCGGGGGTCAACGCCAGGTCCGGCGGGACCCCCCACCGGTCCGCCGGGGCGGACGACACCAGGTCGCGGCCCGCGGCCACCGCGGTCCACAGCTCCTCCGGGGAAGAAGCCCCCGGCAGGATGCAGCTCCGCCCGACGATCGCAATCGGCTCGAACACGGATGACTCCCTACGCGTCGGGACGGAGGATGGCTTCGACGCCGCGCAGCTCGTTGACCACGACGCCGGACCGATCGAGGAACACGATGTCGGTCACGGTCTTGTCCTTGCCGCGGCGCTCGCCGGTGAGCACCGCGCGCAGCGGTCCTTCGGGCGGGCCCACGTGGAACGTGCGCATCGACGACACGCCCATCGGCAACGACGCGCCGCCGAGCACCCGGTTGCTCCACAACAGCGCCAGCTGCAGCCCGCCGTCCATCGCGGCCGGATCGGTCTGCCAGGTCTCGGGGGACCAGTCGACGCCGGAGGTGGAGGTGATCTCGGCCACCGCGCCCCGCTCGGACAGCTCGAGGTCGGAGATCACCTGGAACCGCTCGCCGTGGAACAGCACCTGGCCGTCGTACACCGCGCCGCTCCACGGCTCGTGCCGGGGGGAGGGCGGGGCGCGGGGCGGCGGGCATGGTCAGGCGGTCTGTGCAGCGGTTGCGTCAGGCGAGAGAGGCGTATCGACTACGTGATCGCCCGGCGGATC
>JBEBJC010001116.1:0-2798 GCA_040080105.1 Myxococcota bacterium | reverse complement strand
GATGCTCGCCGTCGCGCTTGCAGGCTCACCGGGGACCAGTGTCGTCACGCCGTCGATCACCACGTCGGTGAGGCCTGGCACCGCGTCGATCAGCGCCTCCTTGTCCGCGAAGTAGCTGTACGGCGTGGACCGGCTGATCCCCGCGTCCGCGGCCACCCTCCGCAACGAGCAGGCGTCCTGCCCCTCCGTCTCGACGATGTGCAGCGCGAGGGCGGCGAGCCGCTCCCGCTCCGACGCCAGCTCCGCCTCGGTCAGCGCGCGACCCTGCATCCGGACCTCACCCGATCCCCCTAACCAACTATCTGACAGCGTCAAAAACAGCCACCCCACGCTGGCCCGCGGCTCGGGTGTACGCGCGAGGACCGCGGAACCGACGCCGCCCGCGGGTCACTCGACCCGGGAGGCCTCGAACCGCCCGCCGAGCTCACCGAGCGACCAGTCCCCGTCGATCGAGCAGTCCTCGTCGAGCACGCCGGACAGCACCGCGGTGTACGGGTCGTGGCTGCGCGAGTGCAGCTCGCCCGCGTTCGGGTCGAAGTCGGTGTTGCCGTCGAACGTGGTGCCGTCCTCGCGGGTGAACACGACGTCGACGTACGGGATCTCGAGGTCGAACGCGAGCGTGCCGGACTCGTCTCCGGTGAACGTGCCCTCGTACGCCCCGACACACCGGGCGAACGGCTTCGTGTCGCCGGTGTCCGAGGCCGAGTCGATCGGCTCGTCGCCGCCGCACGCCACCAACCAGAACCAACTGTTCATCGTTCCTCCTTCACGACTCCTAAGGGTCGGACCGGGAGGAGACCGGGAATCAGGGTGACATTTCGAATGATATGTGTCACCATACCGCTGTGCGGTGTCTGGAGAAACGAAAGCGTGCCCGAGGTGTTCCTGCGGCAGGGCGGTGACGTGGAGCGCGGCCCGTTCATGGGACGCTCGTTGGCCCGCCGGACACCACGTACACCGCGCCCTGATCGTCGCCGCGCTCGACCGCGCCGATCACCAGGTCGCCGAACCCGTCCCCGTCGGTGTCGCCGGGGCCCACCAGAGCGGTGCCCGCCTCGTCACCGGGGGACTCCCCCAGCAGCCGCGCGTCTGCGTCCACCAGGTCGCGGCTCCCGGCCACCGGGCCGTACCACACCGCCGCCACCCCGCCGGCCTGGGCGCCGAGGTCCCCGGGGGACGACGCGAGCAGGTCGTCCATCCCGTCCCCATCGACGTCGTCCGCGATCGCGGCCCGCAGCAGCGGCAGCTCGGGGTACCCGTGGCCGCGCAGGACCGCGACCGCGTCGTCGGGCTGGATCAGGCCGGCGATCGGGCCTCCGAACACCGTCGCGTCGCCCCCGGCCACCACCAGGTCGTCGAGGCCGTCGCCGTCGAGGTCGCCGCCGGACGCGAGCTGCCCGGGCAGATCCACCAGGGACGGGAGCGCCTCCGGGTCCAGCAGCAGGTCGCCAGTGAAGGGCGCGGTCGCCACCACCGCGTCGGCGCCGCTGTAGTAGGCCTCCAGGCTCAGCACCTGGTCGCTCAGGCCGTCGCCGTCCAGATCTCCGCTGGCCTGCGACGCCCCTGCGTAGGACCAGCCGGTGGGGCCGATCAGGCGGGCGACCGCGTCCGCGTCCAGCTCCTGGTCCCGATCCACCGTGGTCAGGATCCACACCTGGCCGGTCCCGTAGGTGCCGGCCGGGCCCGCGCTGTCGAGCTGGACCCCGAGATCGTCACGCCCGTCGCCGTCCACGTCCCCGAGTGACCGGGTCTGGTAGTCCATGGTGCCGCCGCCCGGGATCGCCAGGTGGGTGATCCGAGCGACCTCGTCCAGCTGGACCCGGTCGACCGACCAGATCGCGCCCACCTCGCTCCCGGCGGCCCTCCGGTCGATGGTCACGCCCTGGTACCGCTCCCCCACCGCGAGCACCGCGTCCGCGCCCCGATCCACGATCGCCACGCTGACCGCGTCCTGGCCGAGGTCCACTATGAAGGGGCCGCCCCGCCCGAGCAGGCCAACCCGTACCCCGACCGCGAAGTCGGTGGCGGCCAGGTCGGCGAGCCCGTCGTGATCGAGATCGCCGGCCGCGACCCCGTAGTACCCGAGCTGGGAGCCCTCGTCTCCGGCGAAGGCCCCGTCGATCCGCACCTGGGCCTCGCGCAGCGACACGTCCCCCAGCGGGGCGAGCTGCACCGACGACGACTTCGGCGGAGACCCGCACCCGAGCAGAGGGATCGCGATCAAGGCGCCCACCCGCGGTCTCCGAGGACCACCACCACCGCGCCGGAGCCCTCGCCGTTCACCGTGTCGGCGGAGACCCGGGCGGCTACGTCGGACAGGCCGTCGCCGTCGTAGTCAGCGGTCGCCATCCCCTCCCCGAAGAAGCACCGGCTACCGGAGGCGCTCGCCACGAAGCTGGGCTCGGGGCTCGGGCCGTCCGGTCCGCCGGGGTGGACCTGGAGCCGCCCGGCGAACTCGGCGCCGTCCACCTCGGTTCCCCGCGCACCCAGCAGCAGATCGTCCGCGCCGTCCCCATCGAGGTCCCCGAGCGACGCAGCGGCGGTGAGCTGCGAGTTCGCCTCCTCGCCGGCGATCCGGACTGACCACTCCGACGCCAGGCCCGTAGCCGTGCCGCGGTACCAGCCGGCCGCCCCGCGTCGATCCTGGTAGCCCCAGGTGGCGACGAGGTCACCGTAGCCGTCGCCGTCGAGGTCCGCGGGAGCGTGGACCCCGAAGGTGTCGCCAGGTCCGTCGATCTGGACCGCCGGATCGAGCCCGCCCGCCGGGAGGATCCACAGGTCCCCGTGATCGTCGAGCG
>JBEBJC010001115.1:0-2808 GCA_040080105.1 Myxococcota bacterium | reverse complement strand
AAGAGACAGCCGCCGACGCAGTGCTGGCGCGGTGGGGTGAGGCGCGCGAGCTCACCGCGGCGATGGGGGAGCCCCTCGCGGCGGGGTACGACGAGGTCGAGCACCGGTTCATCGACGGCGACCCGACCACGATGCTCGCCGAGCGGATGCCGTGGGCCACGGTGCGGCTGTACGCCGACGGCGCGGTCCCCGCGCTCGAGCTGGCCCCGGCGGCGTGGACCGGGGCAGCCGCGAACACCCCGGAGGCGTGGGACGACGCGTTCTTCGCGTTGGTGACCGCGGCGTACGACACCGCGTCGGCCCGCGGGTGGGCCGCGTGGCAGCGCCGCACGTGGGACTTCGGCGGGTGCTCGCCGTTCGGCGGGGGTGAGCGGCTGCACGTGGGGTTGCTGCTCCGCACCGACGCGCTGCTCGCGGTTCCGGCGGTGGCGCCGGTGGTGGCCGGGGTGCGGGCAGGGGTCCTCGCCGACGTGGTCGACAAGCCCGCCGACGACCCGTTCCCGTATTGCTCCGCGCCGGGTCAGCCGACGCCGATCGAGGGGCTGCTGACCGAGGCGCAGGCGATCCTCGGCGAGGTCGCGCTCACCCCGGACGAGCGCGCGCGGGTCGAGGGGCGGATCGCGGCGTCGTTCGGTCGGTAGGCGGGCTCACCCTGCGCCGAGCGCGGCCTCGATGTCGCCGGCGATCGCCTCGGGCGTGGTGGTGGGCGAGTACCGGGCGCGGACCGCGCCGTCCCGACCGACCAGGAACTTGGTGAAGTTCCACTTGATCGACTCGGTGCCGAGGAGCCCGGGCGCCTGTTGCTTCAGCGCGGCGTACAGCGGGTGCGCCCCGGGCCCGTTCACCTCGACCTTGTCGAACAGCGGGAACGTCACGCCGAACCGGGTCGAGCAGAAGGTGGTGATCTGCTCGGCGTCTCCGGGCTCCTGGTGCCCGAACTGGTCACACGGGAACCCGAGCACCACCAACCCCCGGTCGCGGAACCGGCGCCACAACGCCTCCAGCCCGGCGTACTGCGGGGTGAACCCACACTGGCTCGCGGTGTTCACCACCAGGAGCACCGCCCCGCGGTACCGCTCGAGCGGCACCTCGGAGCCGTCGATGCCTCGCGCCGTGATCGTGTAGTCGAGCAGGCTCCCTCCCCTGCAGGGACTACCGTCTCCGGCGGCGCGTCGCGAACAGGGTGGCGACCAGGGGTAGGGTGAGCCCGCCGAGGGGCGCCGCGTCGCACCCGCACCCGCTCGCGGTCGGCAGCCCCGCGTTCCGGGGCGGGGCAGGATCCCCCCACGCTACGCCCTCCCCGGTGTCGCCCTCCGGCTCGACCTCGGTGTCGGGCGCGGGCCGGGCGGTGTCCTCCGGCGGGGCTGCGGTGTCGCCGCTCGGGGCGGCGGTGTCCGCAGTCTCGTCGGGCGGCGCGGTCGGCGGTGGGTCGGGGTCGTCGTAGTTCGGCACCCCGTCGGCGTCGTCGTCTCCGCAGCCGTCCTGCACCGACGGGACGCCGTCTCCGTCCGGATCGAACGCGATCACCGCCACGATCGGGGCGGGGTCGGTCACCGGGCGCACCAGCACGAAGTCGAGCCGCTGGTCGCTGTTGGTTCCGCCGTCGGCGTGGTCGAGCACCACCAGCGCCGGTTGGGGGCTCGGGACCACGCAGGTCGGCTCGGGCGGGGAGCGGTCGAGCCCGAACCCGTCCTCGCGGGCGATCCACGAGCCCCCGCCCGCGTCGTACCCGACCTCGAACCGGTGCCACGCCCGCGCCTCCCACGGGAGCGGCAGGAACCGCTCGGGGAACTGGTCGTAGCCGCAGCCGCCCTCGGTGAACATCGACTGCTCGTAGGTGACGTGGCTGAACCCGGTCCACGTGCGGTCGCCGTGCCACAGGTTGTCGTCCACCTGGGTGAACTTGCCCCCGCCGAGCTCCACGTCGTCGTCGTAGGCGCCCACCGCGTCGAGCCGGGCGACCAGGACGGAGTCGTCGGCGGTGAACGCGGCCGCGTCGGACATCATCGCGAACGTGGGCTGGGTGAGGTCGAGCAACCCGTCGTGGATCGACCACGCGCCGTCCCCCCACAGGTCCCACCCGCTCGGGAACGGGGTGCCGTCGGCGAAGTCCTCGAACACCGGGAACACCGCGTGGCCGTCTCCCGGCGCGCCGATCGGGGCCGGGCCGGCGGTCACCACGACCTCGGTGGTCCCCACCGGCACGTCGAGCGCCACCCACACCAGCGTGTCCGGCTGGTCGCAGGTCCCGTCTTCCACCCAGAACGGCAGCGCCACCCCCGACCGATCGGTGACCCGGAGGTCGGCGCACTCCGGATCGAGAGCGCCCGACGCGATCGACGACTCGGTGTCGATGTTGATCGGCACGGGGAACGCGGTCAGCGCGACCGCCCCGTTCCCCACACACACCAGCTGTTCGACCCCGGCCAACCACATCCGGACTCCCAGGGGCCATCCTACCCTACGGAGGGCTTGCGGAACCTGCGCCCCGCGACGGCGCCGAGCGCAGCCAGCGCGGCGAGGCCCCACACGCCTGGCTCGGGGACGGCGGACACCTCGGTCATCTGCGCCTGCGCGTCGGTGATCTCGCGCTCGAACCGATCGCCTTGTTGCTCGAGCTCCTGCAGGCGCTGGAGCTGCTCGGCGTTCACCAGCACCAACATCGACGAGTACGGGGTGACGACGTGGTGGCGCTTGGCCACGTCGTGCAGCCCGTCGAGGCTCGCGAGGGCGCCGGAGCGGTGCTCCCGGTCGAGCTGCGCCACCAGCGCGCGGGCGGCGAGGGGGGCGAACGGGTCGGTGCTCGAC
>JBEBJC010000147.1:0-12753 GCA_040080105.1 Myxococcota bacterium | reverse complement strand
AGTCGGTGGTGGGGGCAGGGGAGTCCACCGTGCCGGTGGGCTCGCTCGGGGTGCCGGTCGACGCGGTGTCGGCCGGGTCGTGACGACAGCTCATCCACCACGCGAGCACCATCGGGCACCTCACCCGCCCGCCGTATCGCTCAGGAGACGGTCACGCACCACGACCACAGCCAGAACCAGCTCTTTCGCATCGTTCCCTCCGCGCCCCCACCTACGGCGCGACGCGTTCGGGCGACGTGCGGAGTTGTGCGGGGTTTGCTTCAGAACGGGAGGCCGCCCGGGTACCACTCCCGCATCCGCACCTCCACCCCCTCGCCGACCGCGGCCGCGAACCCCGTCAGGTCCGACTTCGCGTGGTGGTACGGGTACACCACCGTCGGCCGGAACGCCGCCACACACGCCGCGGCCTCCTCGGGCGGCATGGTGTACGGCAGGTTCATCGGCACGAACGCCACGTCGACCCCGGTGAGGGCCTTCATCTCCGGCGTACACTCCGTGTCGCCCGCGACGTACACCGTCTGGCCGCCGATCTCGAGCAGGTACCCGTTGCCGCGCCCCTTGTCGTGGAACAGCCCGCCCTCCTCGGGCCCGCGCACCAGGTTGTACATCGGCACCGCGGTCACCCGCACGCCGGCCACCTCCTTCGTCTCCCCGTTCGCGATCGTCACGTCGAGCGGGAACTCGGCGCCCACCGCGGCCGGGCCCACCACCAGCGTGCCCTCCTTCTTCACCGCCGCGATCGCGTCCTTGTCGAGGTGATCGAAGTGCACGTCGGTGATCAGCACCACGTCGGCCGTGCGACCGGCGAGCGGGGCCTTCGACCACGGGTCCACGATCCACGTGTGGCCGTCGGCGGTGAGCGCGAGGGTGGCGTGGTACAGCGGCTCCACCGTGAGCCCCCCGAGGGTGTCCGCTGCCGCCGGCGGCGCGGGGGCCGGCGCAGGCTCCGGCTCCGGTGCCGGCGCCACCTCCGGCTCCGGCTTGGCGACCTCGGGCGGCGCAGTCCCGGCGCAGCCCACCACGAACCACAACGACGCTCGGACCATCAGACCCTCCCGCGCGCTCCTTGCCGCGGCGCCGCCCGGTCTGCCACCGCCCCCGGTAACGCGGCTGTACCCGGCGCCCGCCGACCCCGTGCCGACGGGGTGTCCGGGAGGTCGGATGGTGTGGTGGCTCGGCAGACTGGCGTCTGCCCAATCGACGACGACCGGAGGCGCCACCCCGGACCTCGACGCGCAGCTGTTCCGGCCGTCGATCGACGGGTCCGGGACCTTGTGGGTCGACGACGCGGGGCGGCCGCAGCGCACGTTCACCGCCCGCCTGCTGGGGCAATACGTCGACGATCCGCTGGTGTACCAGGCGCCCGGCGGCGACATCGTCAGCGTCGTCCACTCGGTGTGGGAGCTCGACGTGGTCGGCGGGTTCGCCGCGGGCCCCGTGCGGGGCGGGGTGCGCCTGCCGGTGGTCGCGCGCACCACCTCCGACACGGTGGGCGACCAGTCGGGCCTCGGCGACGTGGGGCTCGACCTGAAGTTCGCCCCGCTCGCGCTCGACGCGCCGATAGCGCTCGGCCTCGCCGGGCGGGTCGGGCTGCCGACCAACACGCTGGACACGGCGCTCGGCTCGCGCTCCCCGACGTGGGAGCTCGCCGGCCTCGTGTCGCGCGAGCTCGGGCCGATGTTGCTGGCCGCGAACGTCGGCGTGCGGGGCGCGCCCGACGCCGCGCTCGAGAACGTGACGATGGACGACGCGGTCGTGCTGCGGGGCGCGGTCCGGTACGCGATCGACCCGGACACCGGCGCGGCGCTCGAGGGCTCGGGCGCCATCGGGTGGTCCGCCCCGCTGTCGAACGGCGCCGGGCACCCGCTCGAGCTGCTCGCCTCCGGCTACCGGTACACCTCGACCGACCTCGTGTTGCGCGGCGGTGTCGGCACCGGGCTCACCCCGGGGATCGGCGCGCCCGACCTGCGGGTGGTGGTGGGCGCCGGGTGGGAGCCGCGGGGCGAGCGCGCGCCGAACGACCCCGATCGCGACGGCATCACGGGCGGCGCCGACGCGTGCCCGAACGACCCCGAAGATCCGGACGGCGTGCGCGACAGCGACGGCTGCCCCGACCCGACCAACGTGCTGGTGATCGCGATCGACGCGGCGACCCAGGAGCCGATCGACGTGGCGAAGCTCGCGCTGCGGTGTGGCTCGCTCAAGGTCGACGGCGGACGCCGGGTCGAGGTGGAGCTCACCCCCACCCCGTGCGACGTGGTGGCGACCGCGGCGGGCTACGCGCCGGCCCAGCAGTCGTTCCAGGTGGGCGACGGCGAGGCGTTCGAGGTCGCGGTCGCGATGTCCGCGATCGCCGACGCGCGGGTGCGGGTGACCCGGGATCGGATCGACCTGCGCGACGCGATCCGGTTCCAGCACGACAGCGCGACCATCTTGCCCGAGTCGTTCTCGCTGCTCGACGAGGCCGCCGACGTGCTGGTCGACTACCCCGAGATCGAGCGGCTGCGGATCGAGGGGCACACCGACGAGACCGGCCCCGACGAGTACAACCTCGAGCTGTCGCGCCAGCGCGCGGCGGCCGTGCGCACGTACTTGATCGAGCACGGGGTGCAGGCCGCGCGGCTCGTGTCGGTCGGGTACGGCGAGACCCGCCCGCTCGACCCCGGCCACGACGCGGCTGCGTGGGAGAAGAACCGTCGGACCGAGTTCTACGTCGAGCAATGGCGCGACACCGAGGAGAGTCGATGATCACGATCGGGATGTGGCTCTCCGGCGCGAGCTGGGGCGCGACCTGCGGAAACGGTTCGGTCGAGGGCGGCGAGTCGTGTGACGACGGGAACACCACCGGCGGCGACGGGTGCTCGGCGGGCTGCGCCGTCGAGCCCGGATACGACTGCGTCCAGGGCGACTTCAGCCTGCTGTCGGCCGACGTGTTCGACGACCCCGAGCAGGTCCACTCCGACCCGGTGTGGGACACGAGCGACGACCTGCTCACCGCGACCGAGCTCGAGAACTCCACCGCGACGGTGTACGCCACCACGATGGCGCCCGAGGCGTTCGAGATCGAGGTCGAGGTCGAGGTCGAGACCAGCGAGGACGACGACTTCGTCGGCTTCGTGTTCGGGTACGAGCCCGGTGACGCCACCTCCGGCGGCGCCGACTTCCTGCTGGTGAGCTGGAAGCAGGCCACCCAGTCGATCGGCCAGTACGGCGGCTCGGCGTCGGAGGGGTTGTCGGTGTCGCGGGTGACCGGCCAGGCCGAGGCCGGCGACCTGTGGACCCACACCGGCCCGGTCGACGAGCTCCAGCGCTCGAACGACTACGCGTTCGACGGGTGGAACGACAACACCCCGTACACGTTCCGGTTCGTGTACTCGGCGTCCGACCTCGACGTGTACGTCGACGGCGACCTCCAGCTGTCGATCGGCGGCGTGTTCCCGACCGGCGGCAAGTTCGGCCTGTTCGCGTTCAGCCAGATGTCGTCGCGGTTCACCCTGCTCGAGCCCTCGGGGGAGAGCGTGTGTGACAGCCCCGACACCGACGGCGACGGGCTCGACGACGCTCACGAGATCGGGATCGGCACCGACCCGGACGACTTCGACACCGACGGGGACACGATCGGCGACGGGACCGAGGTGAACGTGTCCACCACCGATCCCACCGACCCCGACACCGACGGGGACGGGCTCGACGACGCGGCCGAGCTCGGACCCGACGCGGCGCCGGGCGACGGTGAGACCGACCCGCTCGACGCCGACAGCGACGACGACGGCCGGCCCGACGGCGACGAGGTCGGCGGGCCCGTCCTGTCGGACCCGTTGGTGGTCGACAGCGACGGCGACGGGATCTCGGACGGGGTCGAGGTGGGGGCCACCGGCCCGGTCGCGCCCGGGACCAGCGCGGACGGCAGCCCCTACGGCGGCACCGACGGGGTGTTCGTGGGCGACGCCGACCCCGCGACCACCACCGACCCGTTCGATCCGGACACCGACGACGACGGGCTGCTCGACGGGCAGGAGGACGCCGATCACTCGGGTTCGGTCGAAGGCAGCGTCGGCGAGACCGGGACCGCCGGATCGGGCGAGACCGATCCGAACGACCCCGACACCGACGGCGACCTGCTGCTCGACGGCGACGAGCCCGCGCTCGGCACCGACCCGCGCGACGCCGACACCGACGACGGCGGGGTGTGGGACGGGGTCGAGGTGAACACCGACGCCACCGATCCGGTGGACGGGACCGACGATCACGCGGATCTCGACGGCGACGGGCTCGACGCGCCGACCGAAGACGGGCTCGGCACCGACCCGCTCGACCCCGACTCCGACGACGACGGCCTGACCGACGGCCAGGAGGTGAACGACACCGACACCGACCCGCTCGACCCGGACACCGATCAAGGAGGGATCTTCGACGGAGCCGAGGTCGAGGCCGGCGCCGACCCGCTCGACGCCGCCGACGACGCCGAGATCGACGCGGACGGAGACGGGGTGCCCGACGTGCAGGACGCGCTCGGGAAGTACTTCGGCGGCGCGTGCACCGGCTGCGACGGCGGCGGCGCTCCATCGGTCGGCTGGCTCGCGCTCCCGGCGCTGCTCGTGGCGCGCCGGCGGCGGGTCAGCCCCAGGTGAGCAGCTGGATGTTCACCAACACCGCGACCTCCGGGCGGCTGTTCGCCACGATCGACCGCACCTCCATGAAGTACCGGACGTGCGCCTCCCGGATCTTGTCCAGGTCGTCGCGCGACACCGCGGCCACGTGGTAGCTCACGAGCTCGCCGTCGCGCGCGCCGACCTCGGCCCGCTCGCTGCCCACGCCCGCCCAGTGGGCCTTGAGGCGCTTCGTGCCCTCGGGGTCGGCGCGGGCGTCGATCGTGAGCGGCTCGCGGGTGTGGTACTTGCCGTCGTCTCCGCGGCGGATGAGCCCGGCCTGCTCCAGCCGCTCCACGCACCGCACCTCGACCTCCTCGGGGATCCCCAGCGTGGCCGCGATCGCCCCGGGGCGGTGCTCGGGCAGCGCGCGGTACGCGTCGCACTCGAGCAGCACCATCACCATCGCGACCCACGGCTGCTCGAACACCACCCGGCGCGACGCGCGCCGCTGCTCGTGCCGCTCCTGCAGGGCCGGCACCGCGTCGATCGGCACGAGCTCGGCGACCAGGTCCGACAGGCGGTTGGTGAGGCCGTCGATCAGCGCGAGGAACTCGGGCAGCCGCGGTCGGGTGTCGCCGGTCAGCCAGCGCGACACCGCGTACCGCGACTCGCCGACCCGGGTCGCGAGGTCCTTGATCGCGAGGTTCCCCCTCAGCGCCGACAGCCACGCCGCCACGCTGGCGTCGTCCGCGTCGCCCAGCACCTCGGCCTCGTTCGACGAGAACCGCTCGAACGCGGCCCCCACGTCGATCCCGGCGATCCGGCACGCGCGCAGGGTCTCCGCGGCGGTCGGGAACCGGCGCCCCGCCTCCCAGTCCGCCACCGGGTTGCTGGTGTACCCGAGGCGGCGCGAGAACGCCTCCTGCGACCGGGTCGGGGAGCGGTGCGCGCGGATCGCGCGGATCAGCTGGCGCGCGATCTCCCGCATCGGATCGTCGCGGTCCGGCTCGCTGGTCCCCGGTGTTTTCATCGGCCCCTCTCGTATTTGCACATCCTATTGCAGATCCGAGCGCCAGTAAGTGCAACTTCGCGACGGCGACCCCTTGTCCCGCGCCGCCAGCCGAACGACAATCCATGATGTCGGAGGCGTGGCGTCACCCGCCCGCCGTTCCCCGGAACAGGAGCCCCAGATGTCGAGCCCTCGCCACGTCTTGCTGTTCGTCCCCTGGGTGTTGTCGGTCGCGTGCGCCGTGGACCCTCCGAAGGGCACGAACATCGGCGCGCTCCGCGGGAACGATCCGAGCCCGCAGCCCCCGTCCGACACGAAGGCGCTCGACATGACCGCCGCGGTGGAGGATGCGCTGCGGGTCGGCGGCCTCACCACGCTGAACTCGGCGTGGGCCGGGCACATCGGCACGCTCGTCGGCGCCCCTCCGGGCTGCCCGCAGGTGTGGCTCGGGCCGCTGCCCGAAGATCTCGCCCCCGACGCGGAGTTCGACGAGGACACGCCCGGGATGTCGTGGGCCGCGAACTGCACCACCGACGCGAACGTGACCTACGCTGGGTTCTCGCACTGGTCGACCACCCTCGCGCCGGGCGCCTCGGGCACCCGCACCCTGGTGTCGGACGCCCAGGTGCTCGACGGGGACGGCGGCGTGCTGTTCGAGTTCGACGGGGAGGCGCAGGACTCGCTCGACGCGGTGGCGGGCACCTACTCGAGCGTGTTGAACGGTGAGCTCAAGGGATCACTGGTCGGGCTCGGCTCGGGGTACCGCACCGGCGGTGACTTCGAGGCCACCTGGTCGGCCGACGGGACCCTGCGGTTCTTCGGCACGATGACCGCGCTCGACGGGTTCGGCCCGGAGGACCACCGCAACCCCGACCCCGAGGTCTCGCCCGAGCTCGCCGACGTGGAGGGGTGGGTCACCGGGATGCCGCGGTTCACCTCGGCGAAGTTCGACCTCGAGTTCACCCCCGACTGCCCGCAGGAGCCGGTGGGCTACGTCGGCCTCCGCGGCAACGAGGGGTTCTGGTTCGACGTGTACTTCCTCCCGCTGTACGCCGACACCGGCACCGACATCGCGCAGCAGCAGGCGTTCCCGTTCGAGGAGATCGAGAACGTCGCGTGTGACGGGGTGGGCACGTTGTTCGCCCGAAACGTCAACCTGGGCGGACTCGACGCCGAGGACGAGCAGTGGAGCCGCGAGGTGGCGCCGAGCTTCGCCGCGGTCGCCGGTCAACTGGCGATGCCGACCCTCGAGGCGTTCGTGTACACTGTTCGCGACATCCCGACGGAGTGACCGACATGCGACCCTCCCTGCTGCTGCTCGCGCTCGGCCTCGGCGGATGTGAGAAGAACACCGTCCCGGGGACCACGCTCACCACGAACGACACCGACTCGGGTGAGCCGATGATCCTCACGATCACCGACACCTCGGTGTTCATCCCCCAAGACACCTCGGCCGCGGGTCCGCCGGACCTGACCCCCGACCACTGGGTGTACATGAGCCAGATCGGCTCGTGGAACATGGCGTCCGCGTCTCCGCCGTACGGCGATCTCGCGGGCACGATGCGGATCACCGAGTACGTCGACACGCTCGACACCGCGCTGCCGGTGTACGAGTGCAACGTGACCTACTCGCTGACCGGGTCGGAGGCCGCGAGCCACACCTGCGCCTCGTGTGACTTCGCGGTCAACGTCGAGTTCTACGTGACGGCGGGCGACCCCTCTGGGTGCCACGACCCCGACGTTCCGTACACCGGCACCGTGTGGCAGCTCGGGATGGACGAGGCGGCAGGCGCCCTGCTGCTGAACTTCTCCGGCACCGACGTGTGGGTCGACTGGTTCGACGCCACCAAGGCCGGCGCGACGGTGTCGTTCTCGTGGGAGACGACGTTGGCGATCGAGCTCGAGGACACCGGAGGCAACTGAGATGTTGGTCGTCACCCTTGCAGCGTGTGGCGGCCTCGATCCCGCCACCACCGACTCCGGCACCGAGGCGGAGGCGCCGCCGCCCGAGATCGTGTTCCCGCTCCCCGCCGACCTCGCGGAGATCGACTTCGTCACCGCGTTCCAAGACGCAGCGGAGCTGATGATCTCGGTGAACACCCAGGTCCCGTGGGAGGCGCACAAGGCGTCCCTCGACGGGCGCGCGGTGGGTTGCCCCGACTTCTGGACCGGCCAGTTCACCGACGCCGGGCTCACGGTGGGCCAGGACTACGGGGTCTCGTGGCACGACGACTGCGAGGTCGACGCCGGTCCGTCGTACGACGGGTGGGTGTGGTGGGACTTCGACGCCACCGAGGCCGGCGACCCGGGGTCGCTCGAGGGGCGCACGTCCGAGGCGAGCCGGATCCTGCAAGGCGACGCGCTGGTCAACACCGCCGACGGCGTGCGGTTCGAGTTCGACGGCACCGCGTCGGACAGCCTGTACCAGGTGGAGGCCTACGGGTACCAGCGGCTGGTGTACTCGAGCACCGTCGACGCCACGATCACCGGCTCCGACGCGTTCGCGGTCGACGCGGTCACGCCCGGCGGCTACCGGACCGACCTGTTCCAGTCGATCACCGCCGGCGACGTGGAGACCTACACCGCGCGCGGCAGCGTGTACATGTTCACCCCGCAGCTGATGGAGCGGTTCGACTCGATCGAGGTCGACCTCGAGATCCACGGCGATCTCGGTGCGGCCCCGACCGACTGCCTGCTCGAGCCGCTCGGGTGGATCGGGCTGCGCGACCCCGACGCGATCTGGTACGACGTGGTGTTCCTGCCCCGGTACGAGGAGAACATCACCGACCAGGAGTACCCGAACGACCCGCTGTCGGTGTGTGACGGGTGCGGCCGGCTGTACGTGCAGGGGATCGAGCAGGAAGGGATGGACGTGTGCATCGACCTGTCGTTCGTGTTCGACGCGTTCGCGTTCCCGAACTCCGACGACTACGTTCTGCCGTTCCACTCGCTGTGACTCGGGGGCGTCAGCCTCCGACGATCGCGTCCACCAGACCGCCCATCTGGCGCTCGAGCTGACCGACCAGCGCGTTGATGTCGCGGCTGCGCAGGCCGGTCCGGTTCCACGCCTCCGGCTCGAGCGGGTTCGCGGCCCGCTCGCCGGCGCTCCCGAGCTGGAGCGAGCTCACGATCACGTCCGCCACGTGCACCAGGTCCACCATCGGTCGCAGCGCGGCCGAGGCGCCGTTCGGGTCGTGGTGGAACGCCGCCGCCGCCACCTCGGCGCCCGGCAGGCCCCACCGCTCGAGCAGGAGGCCGCCCACGTCGGCGTGGGTGAACCCGAGGATCTCGAGCTCGACCGACGGGTGGGGGCGGTTGAGCCGCTCGGCCTCGAACAACACGGTGCGCGCCTCGTGGGGCTGGCGCAGGCAGATCAGCAGCGATCCCACGTCGTGCAGCAGCCCGGCGACGAACGCGCTCTCCGCCCGCACGGTGCGCGCCCGCAGCGCGAGCAGGTACGCGGTGGCGCCCACGCCCACCGAGTGGGTCCAGAACGAGCTCATCGACAGCAGGTGCTCGGGGATCCCGCGGAACATCGTGACGATCCCGGTCGCGAGCGCGAGCCGGCGCAGCGTGCTGGTCCCGACCATCACCGTGGCCTGCGCGACCGAGTCCACCCGCTTCGCCGGTGAGAACGCGGCGCTGTTCGCGAGCTTCAGCAGGCGCGCGGTGAGGGTGGGATCGAGCTTGACGGCCTCCGCCACCTGCTCCGCCGAGGCCGCGCGGGCGTCGAGCACCTTCGACAGGCGGAGGTAGCTCGACGGGAGCACCGCGAGCTCCTTCGCCGACGCCACCACCGACGCGGCGTCGGTCATCGGCGCGGCAGCGGGCGAGGGGGTTCGGGACGGGTGCCGGTGGCGCGCTCGAGCGCGATCTGGAACAACACGCGCACCAGAGGGTGGTCGGCGGGCTGGTGCCGGAACCACCACTCGAGCACCCGGCGCTCGCGGTCTTCGTCCATGCGCCCCCCATCGGCGTGCGGCCCGGGTGGCTTTAGCGGAGCGCCGCGATCCGCAACCCGCCGATACCACTGCGGCGACCGTCTCGGTTCTGCACCTCAACGTGTGATGCTGGGACCCTGTAAGTGCGATTGCGAGACGCATCCCCCTTGTGGGGACGACGCCAACGGATGACAATTCGATCGTCAACCACGGTTGCTGGAGGCACCAATGCGGCAGGTAATCCCCATCGGGTGGCTCGGGGTCCTCGGGCTCGGTCTGCTCGCCGGCTGTGAGGAACCCGTCGCTGCGCCCGACGCGTTCGAGCTGCTCTCCCGAAGGGAGCAGCTGATCCGATTGTCGATGGATCTCCGCGGGAACCACCCGACGGAGCAGGAGCTCGCTGCGTTCGAGGCGAGTGACTCGGCCGTCGAGGACTGGGACAAGTACGTCGACACCTGGATCGAGGACCCGCGGTTCATCGACCGGGTCAAGGAAATCTACAACCAGCGCCTGCTGGTGAAGACCGGCGACGTGTACTTCGACGCGAGCGAGGCGGGCCTCGGCGGCATCGACGAGCGCGTGCTCGCCGGCGACATCGCGGACGAGGTGCTGGCGCTGCTCGAGTACACGGTGGTGAACGAGCTGCCGTACTCGACCATGGTCACCGCCGACCACAGCATGGCGAACCCGACGCTGGCCCAGTACTGGGGCATGGAGTACCCGGCCGACGCGAACGGCGGGTGGACGCCGGCGCTGTACGAGGACGGCCGCCCGCACGCCGGGATGCTCACCATGAGCACCACCTGGCAGCGGTACCCGTCGATGGGCGGCAACGCGAACCGCCACCGGGCGAACGCGATCAGCAAGATGTTCCTGTGTGACGACTACCTGTCGCGCCCGATCGTGCTGAACCGCGCCGCGGTCGACCAGCTCACGATCGACCCCGAGAACGCGATCAGCGTCAACTCGGGCTGCCAGAGCTGCCACTCGTCGCTCGATCCGCTCGCGGCGAACTTCTTCGGGTTCTTCAACTACGACCCCGAGGACGGGATCGAGTCGACCCGGTACCGGCCGGAGAACGAGGAAGAGTGGCGGTACTTCGCTGGGAAGGAGCCGGGCTACTACGGCACGCCCACCGGCAACATCCCCGAGTTCGCGCGCAAGCTCGCGGCCGACAGCCGGTTCACCGACTGCGCGGTCCGCACCGCGTGGGAGGGGCTGACCCAGCGCACGATGATCGACGAGGACTGGCCCGAGGTGTCGATCCACCGCGACCTGTTCGCGGCCGACGACGACATGAACGTCAAGGACCTGTTCCGGTCGATCGTGTCGAGTGAGTCGTACAAGGCGGTCGCCGCGGTCGACCCCGAGGTGGACGAGCGGTTCGTCGGTCGGAAGATCGCGAGCCCCGAGCAGCTGTCCGAGCTGTTCCAGCAGGTCACCGGGTACACCTGGCTGTTCGACGGCCGCGACGGCCTGCGCAACAACAGCCTCGGCCTGCCGGTGCTCGCCGGCGGCATCGACTCGCGGTTCGTCACCACCCGCGCGACCCTGCCGACCGTGGGCATGGTGTTCGTGCAGGAGCGGCTCGCGCAGTCCGCGGCGTACTTCGTCGCGCAGCACGACCTCGACCCGGGCCGGACCGACGAGGCGAAGCTCCTGCTGTTCGTCACCGTGAACGACACGCCCGAGTCGAACCCCGAGGCGTTCGAGCAGCAGATCCGGTACCTGTACCTGGTCGTGACCGGCGTGCCGCTCCCCGAAGGGGCGACCGAGCCGACCGAGCTCGTCGCGACCTGGAAGTACCTGTACTCGGTGGACGCCTCCCCCACGACCGCGTGGGCGGGTGTGCTCTCCGCCGTGCTCCGCGACCCCCGCGTTCTCTTCTACTAGGATTGGGAGGCACAATGTCGACGTTCAACGAGCGTAAGCGTCGCCGGGACATCAGCCGCCGTGCCTTCCTCGGAGGGGCGGCGGGCCTGATGACGGCCGGTGGCCTGTGGTACCCGCGCAAGGCGCTGGCGGCCCCGGTCGAGCGCAAGTTCCTGTTCTTCTTCGCGGGCGGCGGGTGGGACACCACCACGATCCTCGACCCGCACTACGCCGAGGACGGCATCGGGCCGGTCCCCGGGGTCGACATGGACCAGGACTCGTTCCTCGGCAAGGCCGGGAACCTCCGGTACACCAGCGGCCCCGACCGGCTCGAGGTCGACGAGTACTTCCGCAAGTGGGGCGGCTACTCCTCGATCATCAACGGGATCGACGCGCACTCGGTCGGTCACGACTCGGGCACGCAGTTCATGATGACCGGCACGTCCGCGTCCTCGTACTCCGACTGGCCGACGCTGCTCGCGTCGCACTCGTCGCTCGAGTACCCGCTGCCGCACATCGTGTTCAGCGGCCCGTCGTTCCCGGGCACGAACGGCTCCGCGGTGGTGCGCGCCGGCGGCGGCACCCTGCTCCAGCTGATCGACGGCTCGATCAGCGGTATGTCCTCGTCGCCGGCGCCGCAGATCATGCCGCCCGCCGACGACATGATCGACCAGTTCGTGTACAGCCGGGTCGCCGAGTTCGCGACCGGGCAGAAGGGGATCGCCCGCGAGCGCGCGGACGGCCTGCTGTCGAACGTCGAGCGCGCGATGGAGCTCGAGGGTCGCCAGTTCGAGGCCGGCCTCGACGACCTCGGCAACACCCTGCTCGATCAGATGCTCAAGGCGTCGGAGATGTTCCGGCTCGGGCTGTCGCGCTCCGCGATGATCTCGATCCCGGGCGGGTACGACAGCCACGGCAACAACACGGTGCAGGCGCCGCAGCAGGTCGCGTTCTACGCCGCGTTGAACGAGCTGTTCGAGCACATGTCCACCACCCCGGGCCACACTGCGAACTGGCTGATCAACGAGGTGGTGGTGGTCGCCCTGTCCGAGTTCGGCCGCACGCCGAAGCTCAACGGGGGCGGCGGCAAGGATCACTGGCCGTACAACTCGATGTTCGTCGCCGGCGCGGGCGTCGCGGGGAACAACAACTACGGCTACACCGACGACGGGTTGATCGCTGGCCCGGTGGACCTGACCACGGGCAAGCAGAGCGACTCGGGGACGATGCTCGGCTGCGAGCACGTCGGGCTGGCACTGCTCAAGCTCGGCGGGCTCGACCCGGCGAAGTTCCTGCCCGGCGTCGACGTGCTCGAAGCCTTGATTCGCTAGGGGAGGGG
>JBEBJC010001114.1:0-2790 GCA_040080105.1 Myxococcota bacterium | reverse complement strand
CGCGGGCCTGCGCGATCGCGGCCGACACGTCGACCCGCTGCCCCGACGGCGCGGTCCACCACCCGCGGTCGACCACCTCCAACGTCTCCACTGCGGTCGGGTGCACCGAGGTCATGGCCTCCGCCCCGCAGCGTACTCCGCCGGGGACCGGGGGGGCGCTCCCGGTACCGATCGTGACCGCCGCGCGAGGTGGATATGGGGACCGGTGCGCGCCACCTTCGGACCGTTCGTGTTCGACCGATCGGCGTTCCGCCTCGAGCGGGACGGCGCACCGGTGACCGCGCAGCCCAAGGTGCTCGAGGCGCTGTCGCTGTTGCTCCATCACCCGGGGGAGCTGGTCACCCGGGCCGAGCTGACCGCGGCGCTGTGGCCCGACGTGGTGGTCACCGACCAGTCCCTGCGTCAGGTCGTGCGCAAGCTGCGCGAGGCCCTGGGCGACGACGAGCGCGAACCGCAGTACCTCGCCACCGTACACGGGGTCGGGTACCGGTTCCTGGTCCACCCTCGCCGCACCCGCCCGCTCCCGGCGGAGCGGGACGTGTTCGTGGGGCGCGCGTCCGAGCTGGCCGCGCTCGAGGTGGCGCTGGAGGGAGCGCGCGCGGTCACGGTGGTCGGCATCGGTGGGGTGGGCAAGACCCGCCTGGTCCGGCACCTGCTGCACCAGGTCGGGCAGCGGTTCGGGGAGCGGATCCCGTGTGAGCTCGAGGAGGCGCGGGGGCTCGACGGGGTAGTGGGCGCGGTGTCGGAGGCGCTCGACGTCCCGCTGCGCTCGGGCGATCCGATCGAGCAGCTCGGGCGCGCGATCGCCGCGCGGGGCCGGTGCCTGGTGGTGCTCGACAACTTCGAGCAGGTCGCTCGGCACGCTCCGGCCACGGTGGGTCGGTGGCTCGATCTGGCGCCCGAGGCGCGGTTCGTGGTCACGAGCCGGGAGGTGTTGGGGATCGACGGCGAGCGTCCCGTTCCGCTGGCCCCGCTGCGTGAGGCCGACGCGGTGGCGCTGTTCCACGCGCGGGCCGCGGTGTCCGCGGCGGACGCGGCCGAGGTGGTCGGGCTGGTCGCGCTGCTCGACGGCCTGCCGTTGGCGATCGAGCTCGCCGCGGCGCGGACCCGGGTGTTGTCGCCGGCGGAGATCCGCGCGCGGATGGGGGATCGGTTCGCGCTGCTCGCGCGGGCCGGTCGCCCGCACGACCGGCACGCCACCCTGCGCGCGACGCTCGAGTGGAGCTGGTCGCTGCTGTCGCCCGACGAGCGGCGGGTGATGGGGCAGCTCGCGGTGTTCGAGGGCTCGTTCTCGGTGGACTCGGCGGCCGCGGTGGCAGGAGGCGCCGACCTCGACGGGTTGCAGGCGCTGGTCGACAAGTCGCTGCTGCACCGGCGTGAGGACCGCCTCGGGATGTTGCTCACCGTGCGGGCGTACGCGCTCGAGTCGGTCGACCCGGTGGCGCTCGCCGAGGCGGAGCGCCGCCACGCGGAGCACTTCGCGACGTTCGCGCCCGGTCCGGGCGGCGACTCGGTCGACCGGTTCGAGCGAGCCCGATCCGAGCTCGACAACCTGGTGGCGGCGTGCCGGCGGGCGGTGGCGGGCGGCTGGCCGGCAGTGGCGCGCGACACCTTGCGGGCGGTGTGGTCGATCGTGCGGCGGGTGGGCCCTGACCGCGTGTGTGAGCAACTCGCGGCCGAAGTGGCGGCGATCGAGCTCGACGACGCGTCGCGGGCCACAGTGGCCCTGGTCGAGGCGTCGGTCTGGCTCCGGGGTCCCCGCTCGGCCGAAGCGGCGGGGCGAGCCGCCGAGGCGCTGACCCTCGCCCGGCGGCTCGGGGCGGCGGAGCTCGAAGTGGAGGCGCTCACCACCCTCGGGGTGTGTCGGGATCAGGCGGGGCAGCCCCAGGCGGCGTCCGAGGTGCTGCAGCAGGCGGTCGATCGGGCGAACGACCTCGCGGAGCCGCAGCTCGTCGTCCGGCCGCTGTCGGTGCTCGGCTCGGTCCGGTGGCGCCTGGGCGAGCGCGAGAGCGGCGTGGCGCTGATGGAGCGAGCGCTCGAGCTCGACCGACGGAGCGGCGGAGGGGCGCGGGCATGGTGGATCCTGTCCGAGCTGTCGAAGCTGCGCCTCGCCGAGGGCTCGGCCGACGCCGACGAGCAGCTCGAGCGAGCGCTCGCCGAGTCCGAGCGTGCCCAGCAGTGGTACGCGGTCGCGCAGGCCCTCGACCGGCGGGCGGTGTTCTCCCTCGTCGCCGGTGAGTTCGAGGAGGGGCGCCGCAGGTCGGAGCGGTCGCTGGCGGCGGCGCAGGCGCTCGGGTGGTTGGGGCAGCAGGGCTGGGTCCTGCTGACCCTCGGGCGGATCGAGCTCGAGTGTGGCTCGGCCGCCGCGCAGGGCTGGCTGGAGCGGGCGGCGGCGATCCATGGCGAGGTCGGGCAGGTGGCCCCGCAGGCGCTCACCCTCGGGTTCCTCGCGTGGTGCGAGCCGACGCCGGCCGGGCGGTGGAGCGCCGCCCAGCGCGCCCTGGCACGCGGGCGCGCGCTCGGAGACCCCCGCAGCGTCGCCGACCTGCTGTTCTTGGCGGGGTCCGTCGCGCCGGACCCACTCGCGGCGAGATCGTGCTTCGCCGAGGGCTTGTCGACCTTCGAGTCGCTCGGTGACTCTCTCGGAACGTCGGTCTTGGGCGGTCACCTGGCGCTGGTCGAGCCCGCGTCTGCCGACACCGAGCGGAGGCTCGACGCGTCGATGGCCCACCTCGAGCGGGTCCGTCAGCGGGTGGAGTGGGCTCGGCTGGTCGCGGGACGGGCGGAGCG
>JBEBJC010000146.1:0-12764 GCA_040080105.1 Myxococcota bacterium | reverse complement strand
CTGAAGGGCTGGCCCACAGAGGGGGGATTGCGCCCACTGAACCCCTGCTGCAGGGGAGAGGGGAAGGGCTGGCCCACAGAGGGGGGATTGTGCCCACTGAAGGGCTGGCCCACGGAGGGGGGATTGTACCCACTGAACCCCCTCTCCCCCGCCTCGGGGGAGAGGGCCGGGGTGAGAGGGCGTGGGCCGGAGCTACTCCCGCGAGACCACGAACACCCCGTTGTTCACCCCGGCCACCATCACCATCTCGAGGTCGCCGTCCTCGTCGAGGTCGGCCATCGCCGTGCCGCCGGCCTGGCCGAGGCCACCCGACAAGATCCGGGTCACGAACGTCCCGTCCGGCTGCTGATCGAGCAGGTACACGTTCGGGTCCCCGTCGCCGGCGACCACGATGTCCTTGTCGCCGTCGCCGTCGGCGTCGCCCGTGGCGAACGAGCCGGGCGCCGGGTGCGGGAACAGCGCCACGTCCGGCACCGCCTGGATCCCGAGCGACAGCACCGTGCCGGTCCACGGGCCCGTCGGGTCCGCCGGCAGCGCGAACGACAACACCACCGACTCCCACGGGTCCGGGCTCTCCAACCGGGCAGTGTTCGTGTGGTTCGTCGCCACCGCGACCTTCTGGCCGTCGCCGTACAGGTCGTCCACGAACCGGATCTCGTACCCGGGGCCGTAGGTGTTCGAGATCACGTGCACCGGGAACGCGGCGCCCTGGTTCTCGACCCACGCGAACGTGGTCCCGGTGTAGAACGACTCGCCGGTGAGCACGTCGAGGTCGCCGTCGCCGTCCACGTCCTCCAGGATCGGGACCGGACCTCCGTTCGCGTCGAGCACGAACGCCACCGGGTCGAACGACCCCCCGCCGAGCCCGCGGAACAGGTGGAGCTGGCTCGTGTCGGTGGTGAAGTCCTCCGCCGCCGCTACCAAGTCCTCGATCCCGTCGCCGTCCATGTCGCCGAGCGCGGTCGCGGTGTAGTAGTACGCCGAGCCCGTGAGGAGCACGTGCTCGAGCCACGCCGAGCCGGTGTTCTCGAACCACTGCAGGCCGCCACACGGCGTGTTCGCCGCGTTGCACAGCCGACCGCCCGACGGCAGGAACACGTCGGTGTCGCCGTCGCCGTCCACGTCGTGCAGCAGGGGCTGGCCCGGGTACTCGATCCCCGAAGCCACGCCCACGATCTCGGTCTCGGTCCACGAGTCGAGGGATCCGCCGATCGCGTACGCCACCACCCGCCCGGCCGGCACCACCGGCTCGGTGAGCTTCCCGATCGCGCTCACCACGATCTCGGGCGAGGAGCCGCCGAGCACGTCGCCCACCGCGGCCCACGCGGGGTTGTCGGGGGAGCCCACGAGGTGCGAGTCGAACTTCACCTCGGGCACGATCACGGTGTCGTCGTCGTCGTCGTCGTCGCCCACCACCGTCGAGCCGGTCTCTCCGGACGGGGTCGGCTGCTGGTCGATGTACTTGGGTTTGCAGCCGACCAGCGCCAGCCCGATCACCAAGCCGCGAGACGGAGTCCAAAGACCGACACCATTGGGGCTCACGCGCATCCGCTCCCTCCGAGACCGCCCATCCTGCCACCAGAAACGGCCGTTCGCCAGCGCCCGGTTGACACGGCTCGATCTCGCGTCACAAATTCGACACCGCCGTAGGAGGGTCCGTGTTCCTGCTCGTCGTCGCCGCGTCCGCCGCGGAGCCGGCCGAAGAGGTGGTGGTGTGGGCCGACCCGTTCGCGCGGTGGAACCAGCGGTGGTTCGTGGCGACCGAGGTCCACCTGGCCGCCCCGTTCCGGCTGTACGGGTGGAACGACACCGAGCTCGAGCTCGTCCGGTTCCAGCTGCAGATCGTCTTCGGGTGTCAGGGCACCGAGGAGCTGCTGCCCACGCTGCGCGAGACGTCGTGTGAGATCGAGGACGTGGCGATCGTCGCGATGCCGCGGACCCACCGGCCTGCCGAGCTCGACCTGTTGCGGCAGCTCGACGCGACCCTGTCCGGCGCGCGGGTGCAGCTGCAGGTCTCGGCCGAGGGGCGCGTCCCCGACATCGACCTCGAGGGCGTCGACGCGCCGGATCTGCGGACGCGCGAGCGGGCCGAGCAGCTGCGTCAGCTGGTCTCGCGCGCGGTGGTGCCGTTCCACCTCGGCCTCGAGCTGCCGGTGCGCGACGGGATGGTGTGGCAGGAGTTCAACTCGCGGATGTTCGACATGCCGTCGGAGCACGGCTCGTACGGGAGCTCGGTGGTGTCGCACTACCTCGACGCGGTGGGGCCGGACCGGTTCGTGGTCCAGTCGATCGGGGAGGCCACCGTCCGCGACGCCGCCCCGAAGGAGTTCGCGACCCGGACCGAGCTCACGAACGGCCAGTTCGACTTCCCCGAGTGGCACACCCTCCCGGTGGACCAGTACCGGTCGGAACTGACCGGGGTGGCGGTGATCGACCGCGCGACCGGCATCCTCACCGAGCGGGTGTGGGCGGTGAGCGGCGCGCCCACACCGTCGTCTCCGAGCGCGCACATGAACGTCGGGTGGTACTCGGGCGGCAGGTTGCGGATGCTCGGCCCGGACGAGCGGGTCGACCTGGGTGCCACCAGGGTCACCGAGGGCCCCGACGATCGCCCCGGCGAGTACCCCGCGTGGGTCCCGCTCGCGCCGTAGCGACCGGCGGCTCGTCCGCGCCGAAGATCCGCCAGAGGCACGTCTCCCGGGGGGTACGCGCGGAGGTGCGGCCCGGTGCGGTACGATACGGCAGACTCGTGCCCGGACCGTCCCTCCAGTCGCTGCTCGTCACCTCGGTCACCACGGTGGTGGTGGTGGCGGCGCTCACCACTGGCCTCACGGTGTACGGCACGAGCGCGCGCACGAGCCGCGAGCTGGCGGAGCGGATGCAGCACACCGTCGCCACGCGGATCGAGCGCGAGATCGAGCCGTGGCTGGCGGCGCCGCACGCGCTGAACCTGATGAACGCCCGGTCGGTGACCGACGAGGGCTGGCCCGCCGACGACGCGCTGGTCCGCCGGTTCCTGGCGCAGCTCGAGGCCGAGCCGGCGGTGTCGTACGTGCAGCTCGGGCGGGAGTCGGACGGCGCGTTCGTTGGGGTCGAGCGCTCGGTCGACGGTGTGTTCACGCTGGAGATCACCGACGCCGGCCACACCGGCAAGTCGGTGTTCCCCCTCGGCGCCGACGGGACCGCCTCGGGGCCGGCGCTCGGCTCGGTGCCTGGGTACGACCCGCGCGCGCGCCCGTGGTACCAGCGCGCGGCCCAGTCTCCCGGGCCGACCTGGAGCCCGATCTACCAGTTCTCCAGCCGCCAGGTGACGCGGTTGGGGATCACCGCGGTGCTCCCGGTCGAGGGCCCCGACGGGCAGAGGATCGGCGTCGCCGGGGCCGACCTCGAGCTGACCCACCTGTCCGAGCTGCTGCGCGAGGCGGCCGACGACGACAGCGCTCGCCTCGCGGTGGTCGAGCCCACCGGCGCCCTGGTGGCGGTGTCGGTCGGGGCGCCGTTCGCGGTCGAGTCGGACGGGACTGCCCGCCGGCTGACGCTGGAGGAGCTCGACGATCCGGGGTTGCGGGCCGCGGCGCGCGCGTTGCCGGAGCTGTGGGCCGGCGCGGACCACCGGTACGCGGACGGGGTGTCGGTCGCGGGGGTCCACATCGGAGACGACCGCGGCCTGAGCTGGCTCCTCGTCACCGTCGTCCCGGACGAGCAGGTGTTCGCCGACCTCCGCGCCAACGCGTGGCGGTCGCTGGTGCTGACGTTGGCGATCGCGGCGGTCGGCGCCGCGGTCGGCTACGCGCTGGCCGAGCGCAGCACGTCGTCGCTGCGGGCGCTCGCGGTGTCGGCGCAGCATCTCGCGGCCGGCCGGTTCCACGAACCCCTCCCGCGCGCGCACATCGCGGAGGTCGACGCGCTGGTCCGGTCGTTCGAGGGGATGCGCGCGACCATCGAGGCCACGCTGCACGACGCCGAACACGCCCGCCAGATCGCGGAGGCCGGGAGCCGCGCGAAGTCGGCGTTCCTGGCGAGCGTGAGCCACGAGCTCCGGACCCCGCTGAACGCGATCCTGGGCTACACCGAGCTATTGGCCGACTCGCTGTTCGACGAGCCGGACCCGATGGCGGCCGAGCAGGACCTGGCGAAGATCCGCATCGCCGGCCAGCACCTGCTGATGTTGATCGGCGACGTGCTCGACCTCGCTCGGCTCGAGGCGGGCAAGCTCGAGCTCACCCTCCAGGGGGTGGCGGTCGGTCCGCTGGTGCACGGGGTGGCCGACACGATCCGGCCGGCGGTCGAGGCGCGCGGCAACGTGCTGCGGGTCACGCTGGAGCGCGACCTGGGCGAGGTGTGGGCGGACCCGGTCCGGCTGCGGCAGGTGCTGATCAACCTGCTGGGCAACGCCGGGAAGTTCACCGACCAAGGCCTGGTGGAGCTGGTGGTGGCCCGGCAAGGGGACCAGGTGCGGTTCGAGGTGCGCGACACCGGCGCCGGGATCGCGCCCGAGCGGCTGGCGGCGGTGTTCGAGCCGTTCACCCGGGTCGAGTCGGCGGCGGGACGGGAGGGGGCCGGGCTCGGCCTCGCGATCGTCCGCCACCTGGTCGACGCGATGGGCGGCACGGTGTCGGTGCAGAGCGAGCGGGGAAAGGGCTCGATCTTCGCGGTCCGGTTCCCGCGGCCCCCGTCAACCGGCGGGTAGGCGCACCACGAACGACGCGCCCACCGCGGGCTCCCCCACCCAGATCGTCCCGCCGTGTGCCTCGACGATCGCCTTGGTCAGCGGCAGGCCGAGGCCGGTCCCGCCGCGGCGGGTGGACCGGTACCGGGTGAACAGGTCGGCCCGCGCCTCCGGCGGGATCCCGGGCCCGTCGTCGTCGACCTGCAGCTCGACCCACGCGCCGTCGCGCCGCACCCGCAGCGTGACCGACCCGCGCGCGAAGTCGAGCGCGTTCGCCAACAGGTTGCGGGTGGCGGTCTCGAGCCGCTCGGGGACCGCGCGCACCGGCGCCGCGGCGGTCTCGACCGACAGCCGCAGGTGCCCGTACCGCGCGTCGGCGCGGGCCGCTTCGGCGAGGGCGCCGACCAGCGCGCCCAGGTCGACCCCCTCGCGCGCGGCGTCGGGCAGGCCAGCCTCGGCGCGCGCGAGCTCGAGGAACTGGTGCACCACGCTGTCCATCCGGCCGCTCGCGTCGAGCAGCACCCGCAGCAGGCGGTCCTTGCGCTCCCCCTCGACCGGTCGATCCGAACCGAGCGCCTCGGCCGCCGCCCGCACCGCGGCCACCGGGTTCTTCAGCTCGTGGGCCAGGTCCGCCGCGAACACCGTGTTCGCGCGGTTCCGCTCGTCGAGCGCCCGGAGGAGCTGGTTGAACGCCGCCGCGAGCTCGCCGACCTCGTCGGGCCGGTCCATCACCACCGGCTCGGTCGACAGCCGGCCGGCGGTGCGCGCGACGACCTGGTCGCGCAGGCCCTCGATCGGCCGCACCATCCGCCACCCGAGCCACAGCGCCGCGCCGACCCCGATCGACAACACGATCAACGTGAGCGCGGTCAGCTGGAACCGCTCCTCGTACAGCGAGCGCACCAGCCGCGGGGAGCCCCGCATCACGTGCACGATCCGGCCGTCGGCGGTGCGGCGCGCGGCGGCGCACACCAACATCCTCCCCTCCTCGGCCACCTCACACCGCTCGGCGGGTCCGTCGGCGCTCGCCGCGACCTCGGGGCGCCGGTCGAGCGGCGGGGCGTGGGCGTCGGCCTGGTCGAGCGACGGGCGGCCCGAGGGCCCCCAGAACGGGCGGGACACCGGCGCGAGCAGGGAGTCGTCGACCGCGCGATCGAGCGCCGACACGACCCGCCCGTCCGGGTCGAGCACCCGCAGCCGGACGTGTGCGCGCTCGACCACCGGGTCCACCGGCCGTCCGGCGTCGATCGCCGCGACCAGGTCGCTCGCCGCCTCGTGCAGCACCCGCCGCTGGTACAGCTCGTCGCCGCGCTCGAACGTGCCGCCCACCCACACCCACACCAGCGGCAGCACCACCATCGCCACCACCAGCACCAGCACCCGGTACCGGAGGCTGCGGAGGTTCGCCGGGCCGGGCGCCGCCACGCTCAGTCCTTCCAGCGGTAGCCGGCCCCGATCACCGTGTCGATCTCGTCGAACGCGGGGTCGACCGCCTCGAGCTTCCGCCGCAGCCGGCGCACGTAGGTGTCGACCAGCCGGTGCTCGACCACCGAGTCGTCCGCGCGCACCCGCTCGAGCAGCTGGTCGCGGCTGAACACCATCCCCGGGCGGCTCGCGAGCGCCACCAGCAGGCGGAACTCGGTCACGGTGGTGACGATGGCGGTGCCGTCGTACCGGGCGACCATCCGCTCCGGCTCGAGCGTGAGCTTGCCCACCACGATCCGCTCCTCGCCCACCGGGTCGGTCTTGCGCAGCTGCTCGCGCCGCAGCAGTGCGGAGACCTTGGCCTGGAGCACCCGCGCGCTGAACGGCTTGACGATGTAGTCGTCGGCGCCGAGGTCGAGGCCGAGCGCCTGGTCGATCTCGCCGTCGCGGGCGGTGAGCAGCACGATCGGCTCGACGAACCCCTTGTCGCGCAGCTTGCGGCACAGGCTGAACCCGTCGAGCCCGGGCATGTTCACGTCCGACACCACCAGCTCGACCCCGCCCGCCTCGGCCTTCCGCATGCCGGCGATGCCGTCTCGGGCGGTCACCACGTCGTGCCCGGCGTCTTCGAACGACAGGGACAACATGTCGAGGAGGGCGGCGTCGTCGTCGATCAACAAGATGCGGGCCATGGGGGGGATCGTACCCCGGCGACGACGTGTAAGCTCCGCGCACCTGCCGCGTTCACTCGGCACGACGGAGGTTCCATGTTCGTTGTCCTCGCGGTGTACGGCTGCGGTTCGCCCACCGAGGTGCCGGTGGTCCGCACGGTCGAGCCGGCCCCGACGCCCCCGCCCGAGCTGCGGATCGCGACCGTCCCCGACCGGGTGGTGGTGGCGCGCGCGCCGGTGCTCGAGTCCCCGCTCCCTTCGGGTCAGCCGATCGTCCGCCGGGAGTGCCTGGGAATGTGGGATCGCGACGAGGAGGGCCAGCTCGGCGGGTTCGGCGGTCGCGGCGGCGGGTACGGCGGCGGTGGGCTCGGGTCCAAGGGCACCATCGGCAGCGGGCAGGCGCCGGCGGCGAGTCCGGCCTCCGCCCCCGCTGCGGCGCGTCCGAACCGGGCGGGGGACGGGGGCGCGACCGGCGAGACGCGCTCGGCGCGGCGAGAGGCGCCGACCGACGTGGCGGGCGGCGTGGTCGCGGCGGAGCCCCCTCCGGCTGCCCCGTCGGCCGGCGGGCCGGTGGTGACCGGAGCGCTCGACGGGCACCTCGCCGACAAGCCGAAGCTGGAGAGCCTCGGGTACACCGAGGCCGACGGCAACCTCGACCGGCGCGGCGACGATGGCCGCGACCAGCGGGCGAAGCAGGCGCCGTCGCTCGGGTGGGGCGACACGGTGTACCTGTCGAACGACGACTCGATGAGCCTCGCCTCGGCTCAGCGCGTGCTGTACGCGCTGTCGCGCGGGGTGCAGGTGTCCCCGTCGGAGGTCCGACCGCACGAGCTGCTGAACTACTTCAGCTTCGACAGCGTGGCGCCCGGCCAGGGCCAGACGTTCGGGGTGCTCGGCGCGGCCGAGCAGTCGGGCGACACGTTGACGATGTCGCTCGCGGTGCGGGGCGCGAACCCGGCCCGCCAGCCGCTCGACCTGACGATGCTGGTCGACCGGTCGTGCTCGATGCGGGCCGAAGACCGGATGGGGTACACCCAGCGCGGGCTGTCGCTGCTGTCGGGGAACCTCCAGCGCGGTGACCGGGTCGACCTGGTGCTGTTCGACTCGAGCGTGTGCACCCCGCTCGAGAACTACGTGGTGGGCCGCGACGAGCCTGGTCTGCTCGACGAGATGATCCGCCAGATCACCCCCACCTCCGGCACGAACCTCGCCGCCGGGCTCGGTGAGGCGTACCGGGTGCAGACCGCGCGCGACGCCGCCAGTGTCCACGGCCGCAACCGGCGGGTGCTGCTGGTCACCGACGCGCTGCTCAACGAGGGCAACGTCGACGAGTCGCTCGTGGCCGAGGTCGGCACGCACCTCGACTCCCACGACATCCGGCTGTCCGGGGTGGGCGTGGGCCGCGAGTTCAACGATCGGATGCTCGACGCGCTCACCGAGAAGGGCCGCGGCGCGTACGTGTACCTCGGGTCGGAGGCGGTGGTCGATCGGGTATTCGGCCCCGGGTTCGACGCGCTCGTCCGCACGGTGGCGCACGACGTGCGGTTCAGCGTGGACCTGCCCGAGTCACTCGCGATGGAGAAGTTCTACGGCGAGGAGATGTCGACCGACCCCACCGAGGTCGACCCGATCCACTACCACGCCGGCACCACCCAGCTGTTCCTGCAGGACCTGAAGATCCGCGACGGCGCGGTTCGCCGCGACGACCCGGTGGTGATGCGGATCGAGTACCGTGAGGCCACCACGATGGAGCCGCGGTCGGAGGAGCTGCGCACCACGGTCGGCGCGCTGCTCGACGGCGACCCCCACAACCTGCGCAAGGCGAAGGCGCTGATGGGGTTCGCCGACTGGACGCTCGCCACCGCGATGGGCGCCGAGCCGTGTGGGGAGCCGCTCGCCCAGTACACCTCCGCCGCGTACCAGGTCGCCGACGACGCGGAGATCGCGTTCGTGAACGGCCTCGTGGGCACCCGGTGCAAGGTCCCGCTCGCGACCAGCGTGGCCTCGGCCGGCGGGATCGGGCTGAAGGTGAAGGTCGACTCGGACATCCCGATCTCGTCGGCCCGACTGGTGTGCGGCGGCCGAACCCACGTCGAGGCGTTGTCGTCGGCCGACACGGTCGCGAGCTTCGACGGGGTCCGCCCCGGCCCGTGCCTGCTCGAGCTCGACGGCACCACCCCGATGACCGCCCGGATCGAGGTGCCGAGCACCCCGTCCGACCTGCGGTGTCTGATCCGCGGCGGGCGGGTGAGCTGCAGCTGACCGCGACGGCCCCGCTCCCGCGGCGCGCGGTGTATACCCGGGTCCGGGAGGGGCGATGGCGAAGAGCGTGGTCGCGATCTTGAACCAGGCGGTGAACCTCGCCCGCTCACGCGGCATCGAGTGCGCGGGCTGGATGATGCAGGCCACCGACGGCGGGTACGTCGCGTGGCTGTTCCGCGAGGACGACGAAGGCCAGTGGCCGCTGTGGGACGACGTGGACGTGAAGGAGGAGGGCCTGGCGGCGGCCGAGTGGTGCCTGGCCCGGCTCGACGAGACCGACGACGACGAAGAAGAAGTGGACGACGAGGGGCAGTGATGTGGCGGTGGGCGGTCGACGTGGCGCTGGCGTGTCCAGCCTCCCTCGCCGGGCTCCAGGGGCCCGGGTGGCTCGATCCCGCCGACCCCCGCCTGCAGGGCGCCGACCTGGTGGTGGTGTTCAAGGGCGCGCGCCAGGTCGGGCTGTACGACCACGGCGCGCTCGCCCGCGCGGGGGAGGTGCTGTCCTGCTGGCGGGCAGCGTTCGCGCCCGGCGCGCCGGAGGGGCCCAAGACCACCCGGGGTGACCACAAGACCCCCGAGGGGTGGTACCGCACGTCGGACCGGCCCACCTCGCAGTTCTACCACGCGCTCAACGTGCACTACCCGTCGGTGGCCGACGCCGACGTGGCGCTCGCGGCCGGGCGGATCACCGCCGCCGACCACGCGCGGATCGCGGCGGCCCACCAGGCCGGACGGATGCCGCCCGAAGACACCCGCCTCGGCGGGCTGATCCTGCTGCACGGCGGGGGGTCGTCGGTCGATTGGACGCTCGGGTGCGTCGCGTTGGACGACGCCGACATCGACGCGTTGCGGGCGGCGCTGCCCGCAGATCTCCGGACCGACGTGCTGCTGGTCCCGTGAGGTTTAACGGCGGGGGGCCAGGGTTTAACCCGCTGACCGGGCGGATCCGGGACACGATCGGTCCACGAGGTGCCCGATGTCCCAGATGCCCGTCGATCTCCAGACCCACACCGCCCAGCGGCTCGGCGAAGTCGCGGGAGACACCGCGAAGAACCTCGCCGCGCGCGAGCTGCGGCGCACGGTGAAGCAGTACGTGCCGAAGATGTTCTGGCCGCTGATCCCCGGCGAGCGCGGGACGGTCGAGGGCAACGTGAAGTCCGCGGCGTCGAAGTGGTTCTGGGGCATGGTGAGCAGCGCCGTGTTCAGCCTGGTGTTCTTCGCGGTGTTCGGGCTGGCGGTGCTCGGGACCCTCGCGGTGATCGGGTACGCGGTGGTCAGCTCGATGTGACCCGCTCGACCCCACACGCCGGGTCGAGCCGCCACCCGCCCTCGTCGCGCTGGATCAGCGCCGTCAGGCCCTCGCGGCGCAGCGCCGACAGGGCGACCCGCACCCGGTTCGCCGCCGCGGCCGGCACGATCCGCTCTCCCGGCCACCCCGCCTCGGCGAGCGCCTCGGCCCCCAGCGTCACCCCCGGCGCCCGCTCCCGCTCGAGCGCGAGCCGCGCCAGGATCCGGGCGTTGGCGGGGTGTCGCGCGAGGTCGAGCGACAGGCCGTCCGGGCCGTCGACCCGCGCGCCGTCGGACGAGATCCGCCACGCCCCGATCGCCCGACGGACCTGGTCCACCAGCTGCCGGGCCAGGTCGTGGGTGGGCCCGGACCGGTCGAGCTTCGGCAGGCGCTCGAGCGCAGCGCCCGCCGCCGCCCGGTCGCCGCTGCGCAGGGCGAGCACCGCCGCCCGCAACGCCTCCGGCCCGTCGCCGCCCCCCTCCGGCGGCTCGCCGAGCGACGCGAGGGTGAACGCGAGCGCGTCGGTGAGCTTGCGCTGCAGCCGCGGGTCCATGCCGGGCACCGCGAGCGCCGCGCGGAGCTCGGCGACGCCCTCCTCCACGTCGCCGGACCGCACCAACGCCCGGCCCCGGAAACCGGTGTAGTACGCCGTGTACAGCGGGTCACCGAGGCTGCGGAGCCGCTCGAGCCCGGCGGCGTACCGCGCCAACGCCAGGGGGATGTCGCCGCGGGTCTCCGCGATCAACCCGAGCTGGGCGGTGGTGGTCGCCAGGGTCCGCGGGGTGCGCAGCTCCTCGGCGAGCTCGAGCACCCGCAGGTAACTCGCCTCCCCGGCGTCCATCTGGTGGGTCTCCACCCCGCACCACCCGAGCGCCTTGTGCAACGTGAGCTCGGCGAACCGATCGCCCGGTGGCAGCGCCGACACGGCCAGCGCGCGCATCTGCTCGCCGCCCGGGAGCTTGCACTGGGTGAACGCCATGTACAGCCCTGCCGCCGCGCTGCTGACCACGTGGGGAGGGCCATGGATGGTGGCGAGCGCGAGCGCCTCCTGCAGCAGCTCGATCGAGACCGCCTCCTCGCCCGCCTCGGACCGCAGGTCCGCGAGGCTCGCGAGCGCCGC
Source organism: Myxococcota bacterium (assembly GCA_040080105.1). Taxonomy (GTDB): domain Bacteria; phylum Myxococcota_A; class UBA796; order UBA796; genus JACKER01. The sequence continues at coordinate 1,329 of JBEBJC010000146.1, read as the reverse complement.
CGACCGCACCGCCGGCGCGATCGGCGCGGCGAGGAGCGCCTCCAGCCGCTGCACCGCCTCGGTCGAGGCCCCGGTCTGGCGCAGGGCGAACGAGTGCATCACCCGGATCTGGTCGAGCTCGAGCGGGCGCTCCACCCCGAGCGACGGGATCGACTCGGCGACCGCGCACACCCGCAGGGCGGCCGCCGGTGGGCTCCGCCGCTCGTGTAGGGCGGCGAGCACCCACGCGAGGTCGAGCGCGGTCCGCGGCGCCGACCGGGCCACCCGCTCGAGCGCGGCCTCGAGGTCCGGGGTGAGCTCCTCGAGCTCGCGCAGGACGGTGGCGTCGGTGATCCGACCGCGCGCGATCCGCCGGGCCCGGTGCGCGAACCACTCGGCGTGCGCGAGGTACGCCCGCTCCGCCGTCGAGCCGGCCGGACCTCGCGGGTCGGCCTCGAGCTGGCGGTGGGCGAACTCCGCCACCGATCGGAGCAGCGACAACTTCGACCCGGACCGCCGCACCAGGCTCCGCCGCACCAGCCCGTGGACGGCGTCGAGCACCGACGACACGCCCTGGACCACCTCCTCCGCCGCCCCGAGGGTGAACGGCGCGCGGAACACCGACAGCTGGGCCAGGGTGAGCTGCTCGTCCGCCGACAACATCGACCACGACCAGGCGAGCGCGTCCCACAGCGCTCCGTGCCGCTCCCCGCGCATGCCGGGGCTCGACAACACCGAGAACGGGTCGTCGAGCCGCTGCTCGAGCTCGTGCAGATCGAGCACCTCGAGCCGGGCGGCCGCGAGCTCGATCGCGAGCGGCAGACCGTCGAGCGCCCGCAGCACCCGCTGCGCCTGCGCGGGATCCACCGGCCCGAGGTCGGCGCGCGCCGCTGCGGTGAGCAGCCGCCACCCCTCGGACGACAACACCGTCGCCGGGTCTTCCGGCACGGTGAACGGGAGGAGCTCGACCACGTGCTCCTCGGACGCCCCGACCGGCTGGCGCGAGGTGGCGAGCAGGCGGATCGACGGCGCGGCCCGCAGGAACGACGCGATCACCCCGCCCACCGAGCGCGGCAGCTGCTCGAGGTTGTCGAGCACCACCAGCGCCCCCACCCGGCGCGCGAGCGACCGGCCGATCCACGAGGTGGTGGGCTCGGTGCCGTCGTCGAGCGCCCACGCGATCGCCTGCAGCACGTCGGTGTCGTGCACCGCGGCCTGCAGGTCGATCCACCAGGTGGCCTTGCCCCGCGCGCGCCACCGCATCGCGCACTCGATCGCCACCCGGGTCTTGCCGGCGCCGGGCGTGCCCACCACGGTGATCCACCCGCCGCGCGCGTCGAGCTGCTCGAC
>JBEBJC010001113.1:0-2813 GCA_040080105.1 Myxococcota bacterium | reverse complement strand
CGTTGTGGCACATGCAGACCAGCCCCCACCGGCCTCCACTGCGTGACCGAACACCTCGGTCGCCACGTATCGACGTGTGTGGCCAGCTTCTGTCCGCCAGCCCGATCCGACGGACAGGCGGGACGGGCAGGGGCAGGGGCGCGGGCAGAGGCACGGGAGGAGCCCGTGGCGCGAGGCCGCTCGCGCGGCCTACGCGCAGCGGGCTCCTATCAGAACGACAGGTGCCACGCCGAGGCGGTGATGTCGTCCGGCGCCTCTTCCATCGGCAGCGGGCCCGGGTCGAGATCGGTCGGGCCGCGCAGGTCGATCCGCCGGCTCGCGCACTCGAGCGGGTCGGTGGCGAAGTACCCCCGCCCGGCGCACCGCAGCGAGTCCCAGTCGTAGAACGGCTCGAGGTCGGCGTCGATGTCGGGCAGGTCCACCCGCTCGACGAACCCGGGGTCGAGCGGGGTGCCGCACAACACCCGAGCCAGCTGCGCGAGCAGGTTGTCGCTCACGTGGTCGCTCAGGGAGACGGTGGTCACTCGCGCCATCGACCCGGCCTCGCGTTCCGCGCCGACCGGACGGCGCGATCGGACTCATTGTAAGGTCCGACCCCGCGCGCCCTCCATTACCCGAGCATTACACCGGTCACTGGCACACGAGGTGGACCGTCCAGCCGCCCGGGTCGTAAGCGCGCACCGCGAACAGCACCGGGAGGTTCTCGTAGTCCGCCAGCTTCGGCCACGAGAACGGGTCGAGCGGCACGCCCACCGACGAGCCGAAGTCGACCCACTCCACGTAGGTCCCCTTGGCCTGGTCGAACATCTCGTCGGCGCTGGCGCCCGGGTCGGCGATGTCGAGGCGGAGCTGCCCGGCGTCGGAGTACACCTCCCACCCGAGCCCGAGCTCGTCCCGCGCGACCACACAGAACACCTCGGTCGACTTCTTCCCGTTGCCGTCGTTGTAGTAGGCCTCGTCGAAGTCGCCGTCGACCGACTCGCCGCACGAGATCTTGTGGTACCCGCGGCACGCCTCGTCGTCGCCCACGTACAGCACGTAGTCTTCCGAGGTGCTGGAGCCGACCTTGTCGCCCACCGCCAACGTCACGTCGTACGTGCCGATCGCGCCGGTCTGGCCTTCGAGCACGCCGCCGCCGTCGAGCGCGAGACCGCTCGGCAGCGAGCTCGCCTCCCAGCTGTACGGCTCGGTGCCGCCGATCGCGTCGAGCGGGTACGCGACCTCGGCCAGCGGCTCGACCACCGGCAGCGCCGCGAGGTTCGGCCGCGGCCCGTCGTCACAGTCGACCGACACGCTCATCTCGTAGTCCGAACCGATCGAGCCGGCGCTGAAGTACAGCTCGCCCACCAGCGGATCGAGGTAGTTGCGGATCGCCGGGTAGGTGCGCGGGGTGACCCCGAGCTCGACCACCGGGTCGTTCAGGTACAGGCGCTCCGCCCCGCCGTAGAACCGCAGCCACTCGGGGTTCGGGGTCGACAGCCCCAGGTAGTGGCCGTCGGCCCCCTCCACCCGAAGCGTCACGCTCGACGGCTCCACGTCGACCAGGGGCAACCGGTACACCCCGAACCCGCGCGGGTCGTAGAACGCGTAGAACTCGCCGTCGAGGTACCCCTCTTCGGTGGTCAGCGGGACCGACTGGTCACACCCCACGTCGAACACCTCGTACACGCCGATGATGCTGCGCTCCTCGCGCTTGCGTCCGTCGGCCGTCTCGGCGAACACGGTGAACTCCCACGCGCCCGGCTCCTCCGCGGTCCCGGTGACGGTGCCGGTGGCCTCGTCCCAGATCATCCATTCGGGCAGCGGGTCCTCGGTCCAGATCCGCACCCCGGTGTTGTCGCCGTACACGTCGAAGTCGATCTCGAGCGGGTCGCCGAGCCGGGTCGGGTACTGCGGCAACGTGGTGAAGATCGGCCCGTCGGTGCACTCGACGGTCAAGCTCCAGGTGTTCGAACCCTGCCCGACCAACACCATCGGCAGCAGCGGCTGGGTCTGGAACCCCGACAGCGACGGGGTGGAGCCCGCGTCGATCGGGACGTTCATCGGGGTGTACCCGGGGCTCAGGTAGTACGGGTAGTAGTGGTCGTCGATGTTGCCGCTGCCCACGACCTCGGTCGGGAACTCGACGTACAACGTGGCCGAGCCGGTCATCGCGAACTGGAGGTCGACCCGGGTGGTGAGGTCGTCCGGCAGCTCGACCGCCATCCACGCCACGTTCGGCAGGTCGGTGAGGTCGGGCCCGTCGACGGTGTACGCGGACCCCTGGAACGCGCCGTTCACCGTGTCGCCGCACTCGACCACGTTCGGCTCGAGCACCACCTGCATCGCGACCTGGATCCGGGTGGATCGGCCCTTCGAGTCACTCGCGGCGACCGCGAACGAGAAGTCGCCGGCCTCGGCCGGGACCCCCTTGACGTGACCGACCTCGGTGAGCTCGAGGCCGATCGGGATCTTGTTGTCGGCGGGGGCGAACGCGTACGGCGGGTCTCCGCCCGACAGCTGCAGCGCCGCGTCGTACGGCGAGCCGACGGTGCCGGTCGGCAACGTCTGGTCCCCCGCCAGCAGGTACTTCTGCGCGGGGTCCACCACCTGCTTGTCGCCGCGATCGAGGCACCCGCAGCCAGTCGACATCGCCACGAACGCCATCAGCAGCGCACGCATTCCACGCCCTCCCGTGCCAGTACATCCTACTGTGCAGGGTTGTCACTGGTTGTGAATTCCCCAGGCCGTCGCGGTAGGGACGCCCGTTGCCGGGCGCCCCCCGCACAGATCCCGGCGAGCGGAACTACCGCACCGGGCTCCTGCCTTGGATG
>JBEBJC010001112.1:0-2814 GCA_040080105.1 Myxococcota bacterium | reverse complement strand
GGGCCGGCGCACGGCTCGGGGCCGGCGCGCGGCTCGGCGCCTGAGAGGTCGGCTTCTTCGGGGGAGGCGTCGATCCGGCCTTGACCATCGGCCCTCGCTCGGTGGGTAGGAGTTCGTCTCCGCTGGTGGTGCGGTCGGGCGCAGGCACCTCGCCACGTCCCGAGTCGGTCCACTTGGCGCGACCGTTCACCGCGACATCCACGGAGTCCGGATCCACGCCGACCTCGGTGGACGCGTCGTCGGGTGGGAACGAAGGTTCGCGTGAACGGGCGGCGAACCCGCCCGGCGCGCTCCGCTCGGACCGGACCGCGCCGCCGGGGGGAGTGGGAGGGGCGGCGCGCGGCGGTGTTCGGGTCGGCGCCGGGCCCACCGCGGCGAGATCTCCGGCGCCTCTGGGGGTGGCACCCTCTGCGAACCGCTTTCCGCGGGCGCGCAGCTGGTCGATCACCCCGGCAGGGTAGGTGACCGCGATCGGGGTGGCGCAGCGCTCGCACTGGACTGCGGCGCCAGGAAGCGGCAACGGCTCATTGAGACGCACATCCGCTCGGCAGTTCGGACAGACCAGCTTCAACGGCATGAGGGCCCTGGTGGACGGCGCTTGAGAAGGGGACTGGTCGGACTGTACCAGAGCCACGATCCGGCGTCCACGACGCGCAGACATGCGCTGCACCGATCTGGCGCGCGCGCCCGGAGCGGCGGGGGGTCGCGGGGGCCAGCGGACGGGCCGATCGTCACCATCCGTCTCCGCGCGGTTTCGGTTGACTTCGTCCCCGCGCGAGCCTACGGTGAACCTGGGCGGCTCGGGCCCGGTCCGGTGCGGTCGCCCGGGAGCGCAGATGCAGCTCGTGTTCCGCCCGTTGGCCGTGTTCAGCATCGCGACTGGGGCCACGCTGGCGCTCGGGCTGCAGCTGTTGGTGTCGGGCGCGCAGGGCAGCGACACCCGGCAGCGGTTCGGGCCCTCGTTCTTCGTCGGCTACGACCTGGCGAAGCTCGAGCTCGTCGAGCCCACGCTGTACCACGTCGACGAGAGCTACGTCGATCCGTCCCGGGTGGACTGGGAGCAGATGTACGTCGCGGCGCTCGACGCGATCGAGCGGCGAGTCCCGGTGGTGATGTTCTCGCGCGAGCCCGGCGGGCAGATGGTCTCGGCCGAGATCGGCGAGTACCGCACCGTGCTCGAGGTGCCTCCGATCACGTCCCGCCCCGAGCTGCAGGACCAGCTGGGGCGGATCGCGACGCTGATCAAGGAGCACCTCGACCCGGCCGACGTGCCGCTCGAAGATGGCGCGAGCGGAGATCCACTGGCCGAGATCGAGTACGCGGCGATCAACGGCATGCTGCGCACGCTCGATCCTCACTCGATCCTGCTCCCGCCCGAGCAGGCGCGCGAGATGGACGTCGAGAACCAAGGGGAGTTCGGCGGGCTGGGGATCACGATCGAGGTGGACCCCACCGACGGCCGCCTGGTGATCAGCTACCCGATGAAGGACTCCCCGGCCTGGAACGCTGGGTTGAAGGCGGACGATCACATCCTGCGGATCGACGGGGAGTCGACGGTGAACCTGTCGCTCGACGACGCGGTCACCCGCCTGCGCGGGCCGGTCGGGGGCACGGTCGACCTCGAGATCGCGCGCAAGAGTGTCCCCGAGCCGTTCACGGTGAAGGTCACCCGCCAGCTGATCAGCATCCACCCGGTGCAGGGCGCGCTGATGGACGGCGGCATCGCGTACGTGTCGATCGAGGGGTTCCACGAGCTGGTCGACAGTGATTTGACCGACACCTTGGCGAAGTTGTCCCGGGAGGCCGGCGGCGAGCTCGACGGGTTGATCCTCGACTTGCGCGGGAACCCCGGCGGGTTCCTGAACCAGGCCGTGAAGGTCGCCGACACGTTCCTCGAGGCGGGCGAGATCGTGAGCACGATCGACCGCGACGGCCGGGTCGCCGACCGGGAGGACGCACGGCGCGAAGACGAGCCGGCCTACCCGATCGCGGTGTTGGTCGACGCGAACTCGGCGTCGGCGTCCGAGATCGTCGCGGGCGCGCTCCGGTACAACGAGCGCGCGGTGATCATCGGCGAGCGCACGTTCGGCAAGGGATCGGTGCAGAACCTCCACCCGTTCTACGACGACAGCAAGCTCAAGCTCACCATCTCGAAGTACCTGACCGCGGGAGATCGCAGCCTGCAGGCGATCGGGATCCCAGCCGACATCGAGCTCGACCCGGCGGTCGTGCCCGCGGCCGGGTCCGAGGCGTCGGTGCGGCTGTTCCACCGGGAGCACATCCGCCGCGAGGCCGACCTGGATCGACCGTTCGAGCGAGTGGTGGCCAAGGTCGACGATCCGGCGTACCGCGTCCGATACGTGGAGGAGGAGCGGGACAAGCCCCAGTCGGACGGGCCCGACCTCACCGATCCACAGGTGCTGTTGGCCCGGGACGTGCTGAAAGCGGCCCCGGGCTGGAGGCGGTCGGACGTGTTGATCGCGGCGGCGCCGGTGGTCGGTCGGTACCAGCGCGCCGGAGACGAGGCGTTGGTCCGCGCGCTCGCCGGGCGTGGCGTCGACTGGCAGAGCGGGCCCGGCTGGCCCGCCGACGGTCGGCTCCCGGTGTCGGTGTTCGCGGAGGTGGGGGGGGGACAGCTGCAGGCCGGCGAGACCGGGACCCTGGCGGTCACGCTGACCAACACGACCTCGTCGCCGCTGTACCGGGTGGCGGGCGTGGTGGCCGACCACGCGCAGCGCGAGGCGACGGCCCGTTGGATCGCGAAGGCCGCGAAGTCGGACGCTCGCCACCGCTTCGTCGTCACCTGCCGCTACG
>JBEBJC010000145.1:0-12775 GCA_040080105.1 Myxococcota bacterium | reverse complement strand
GCTCGGCGCGTTGCTGGTGGGGTGTGCGCCCCCTCCGGCCCCGGTGGTGGTGGAGCTGCCGAACGCCGACGGAGCGACGACCGAGGTGCCGCAGGTGGAGGTCCGGTGGGACCCCTCGGTCGGTGACCCCGCGGTGACCGCCGAGCTCGGCGGGCCCGGGTTCACCGGCGCCGGGTGGACCACGGCCACAACGCAGCACCAGCTCGGGGTGCCGAGCGCGCCGCGCGGGGGCTCGTTCACGCTGCCGATGCCCGACTGGCCGGTCACGCTGCGCCAGGCGGGCCCGAACTGGGGCACCACGTTCGGGCTCGTCGCCGGGCCGCTGCTGTACCACTCGCTGCTCGAGATCGACCCGGTCACCGGGGACTTCGCGCCCGGGCTGGCCACCCACTGGTCGGTGTCGGACGACCAGCGCACCTACCGGTTCCGCATCGACCCAGCCGCGCGGTGGAGCGACGGGCGCGAGATCACCGCCCAGGACGTCGTCGACACGTTCCGCCTGCGCACCGACCCGAGCCTCGGCGACCGCGACGCCGTCGAGACCCTCGGGCGTATGTACCCGCCGACCGCCGCGTCGAAGTACGTGGTCGAGGTCCGCGCGATGGACCCGAGCTGGCAGAACCTCGTGTACCTCGGCGCGATGCGGATCTTGCCGTCGGCCGAGATCGGGGCGCTGAAGGGGACCGACTACCTCGAGCGGTACGAGTTCGCGTTCGGGGCCGTGTCCGGCCCGTACCAGGTCGCCCCGGCGGACGTGAAGACCGGCGCGTCGATCACGCTGACCCGGCGCGAGGACTGGTGGGGCGAGGCGCGGGCCGGGTGGGACGGCTGGTACAACTTCGACAAGGTCACGTTCCTGGTGGTGGCCGACCCGAGCCTGCGGTTCGAGCGGCTGAAGAAGGGCGAGCTCGACTTCATGACGGTGCCGAAGTCGAGCTGGTGGGCCGAGGACATCCCGTCGCTGCCCGCGGTCAAGCACGGGCTGATGGTCCCGCGGAAGTTCCACACCAGCGGGCCGACCGGGTTCTCCGGCATCGCGATCAACAACCGGCGCGCCCCGCTCGACGACCTGCGGGTGCGCCAAGCCCTGCAGCTGCTGTTCGACCGCCAGGGCATGATCACCGACCTGTTCCACGGCGAGTACGTGCCGGTGAACAGCTACTTCCCTGCCCCGTACGCCGACCCGAACGTCCCCGCGCCCACCTACGACGAGGCCGCGGCGGTCGCGCTGCTCGAAGCGGCGGGGTGGACCGACACCAACGCGGACGGGTTCCGGGTGCGCGAGGGCAAGGAGCTCGCGCTGACGCTGAACTACGCGAGCCCCCTGGTGGAGCCGGCCCTGCTCCGGTTCCGCGACGCCGCGGCGCGCGCCGGGGTGAAGATCGAGCCGATCGCGCTCGAGGAGTCGGCGGCGTGGCGGGCGCTGCAGGAGAAGGACTTCCAGCTCGCGTACCAGACCTGGGGGGCGCTGCAGTTCCCGAACCCGCAGAGCTACTGGCGCGCCGCGCTCGCGTTCGAGCCCGGCAACAACAACGTGGTCGCGTACGTGAACGGAAAGGTCGACTACCTGTGCGACCGCTACGCCCACCAGCCCGACCTCGCCGAGCGGATCGCGATCGCGCGCCAGATCGACGGCCTGGTGTCGGCGGACGCGCCGTACGTGCTCGGGTGGGTCAACCCGGCCGAGCGGGTGCTGCACTGGAACCGGTTCGGGATGCCCCCGTGGGCCACCGGCCGCACCGGCCCGCTCGCGAAGGCGGACACGTTGTGGGTGTTGTGGTGGCTCGACCCCGATCGGGTCGCGCAGATCGAGGCCGCGAAGACCGACGGGTCGACCGCGATGCCGACCGTGCCGCGCGACCTGAAGTTCTGGCCACAGTGGGACGCGGCCCACCCGACGCCCTAGCCCGGGTGGAGCGCCCGGACCCGCTCGAGCACCCGCTGGGAGACCTCCCTCGGCGTGCCCCCGCGGTCGAGGTCACCGACCCGCGCCGGCTCGCCGAACACCAGCCGGACCGGGGGCCCGCGCCGCCCGGCGGGCAGGAAGTTCCGCGCGATCTCGCGCGGGAGCTGGTCGGTCAGCCCGGTGAGGAAGTACGGCAACACGAGCACGTCGGGGTGGGCCGCGAGCACGATGCGCCCGGCGCCGCCCTTCGCCGGCAGCAGGTCCCCGGGGTCGGGCGCCGGGTTCCGGGTCCCCTCCGGGTGGATGCCCACCAGCGTGCCCGGCAGCGCCAGCGCGTCGACCACCGACGCGATGGCCGCCGCGTTCCGGCCCTGCCGGTCGAACCCGCCGAACATCGGCGGCCACATCGACCCGCCGGCGACCGCGAGGTTGATCGCCATCCCCACCGGGTTCGTGTAGAAGAACCGGCTGCGCACCGGGAAGTGCACGCGATCGAACGCGATCCGGCCCGCGGTGTGGGCGCCCACCACCGACGCCGCCACGTACATGTCCCAGAACGTGCGGTGGTTCGCCACCATCAGCACGCCGCGGGTGGGGGCGAGCCCGTGCAGGTGCTCGACTCCGCTCAACTCGAGGCGGTTCGACATCGCCGCGAGGATCCACCGCCGGCTCACCTGGCGCACGAACCCGATCACCATCCGCTGCACCAGCGGCGAGGTGTTCCACCGGTTCAGCACCGGCACCGCCACCCTGGCGAAGCCGGTCAGGTCGCGCTCGTTGGCGCGCGGAGGGGCGGTGGGTTCGACCGGGACGGACGCGGCCTCGTCACTCATGCGACGCACCGTATCCGCCCATGCGCGGCCCCGCGTGCTCGATCGCGCACCACGCGGGCGGCCTCCCGCTGGTACGATGAGGTGGGAGCAAGACGCGTGACCGAAGTCTGGGCAGTGGTCCACCGATTGGGCGAGACGTGGACCGGTAGGATGATCGACGCGCACCTCCCGGATCAGCCGCGGATCGCGTTTCCGATGGAGAACGCGCCGATGTCGCTGCCGCTCGGCGCCCAGGTCGAGCTCGGCCTCGCGACGAGGAAGATGCCGAAAGCGGAGCGCAGCGGCGCGCTGCTGATCGGGGTCGAGATCGTGGGCCCGACCGGGGCCCCGACCTCGGTCGAGCTGACGTTCGACCCCGACGAGCCCGAGCTGTTCCACGCCTCGATCCCAGGGTTCCGCAGGGAGACCGCCGATCGTCGCTCCACGGTGCGGGTGTTCCCCCGCAGCGGCGAGGGGATCCGGGTGCCGGTGCGCCCGCAGGAAGACCTCGCGAGCAGGCCGGTGATGGCCCGCCTGTGTGACGCGTCCGCCGGCGGTCTCGGGCTGCTGTTCCCGTACGACGACGAGGTCCGCCTGTGCTGGTCGCGGGTGCTCCTGTGCGAGGTCGCCGAGCCGACCGGCGGCCGCAAGGAGATGGAGTGCCACGTGCGCAACCGCACCCTGCAAGACGACGGCGTGCGGTACGGGGTGGAGTTCACCGCCGGCTCGACCGGGGTGCTCCAGCCGTTCGAGCCGCTGTGGGACTGCCCGTGTGGGGAGACCGGCCTGCTCGCGGCGAGCCACCTCCGCTGCCTGCGCTGCGGGCGGCCGCGGTCCACCAACACCCGCCTGCCGCACCGCGACGGGCTGCTGTCGCTCACCGCGCACCTGTACACCGGCACGGCGAAGCGGTGCACCGGGAACGGCTGCGCCGCCACCTGGTCGAGCGAGGCGAAGTTCTGCGGCCGGTGCGGCAAGGGGCTGTGAGGCGCCGGGGCGGCTACTGCGCGAGCAGCCCCCGCACCCGCTCGAGCGTCCCCTCGGCCGCGCGAACCCGGTAGTGCACGCCGTCGTCCTCGTACGACTCGGTGAGCACCGTGGTGTGCTCGCGGATCTCGCCGATCACCGCGCTCCGGTCGTACGGCACCAGCAGGTCGACCTCGGGCAGGCCCGCGGTCAACCGCTCCACGATGTGCCGGCGCACCGCCGCCACGTCGTCGGGGTCGCGCGACGACACGAGCAGCCCGTCCGGGAACTCCCGCTGCAGCGCGTCGGCGGTGGCCGCGTCGATCCGGTCGCGCTTGTTCAGCAGGATGGTCGACGGGATCGTGCCCGCGCCGATCTCGGACAACACGTCGCGGGTCACTTCGAGCTGGCTGCGGAACGTCGGGTCGGCGCCGTCGACCACGTACACCAGCAGGCTCGCGTTGCACGCCTCGTCGAGGGTGGAGCGGAACGACGCCACCAGGTCGTGCGGCAGCTTCTTGATGAACCCGACCGTGTCGGACACCAGGACCTTCGGGCGGGTCGGCGGCCGCAGCTCGCGCACCGTGGTGTCGAGGGTGGCGAACAGCTTGTCCTCCACCAGGACCTCGGAGCCGGTGAGCGCCCGCATCCAGCTCGACTTGCCCGCGTTGGTGTACCCGACCAGCGCGACCCGGTTCGCGTCGCGGCGGCGATCGCGGCGCACCGCGCGGGCAGCGTCGATCTCGGCCAGGCCCGCGCGGATCTCGGCGATCCGGTCGCGGATCTTCCGCCGGTCGAGCTCGAGGTGGCTCTCCCCCTTCCCCTTCGCCCCGACGCCGCCGCCGGCCCGATCGAACCCGCCTCCCGACGCCCGCATCCGGGGCGCGACGTACGACAGCCGGGCGAGCTCGACCTGCAGCCGCGCCTCCCGCGACGAGGCGTGCCGGTGGAAGATCTCGACGATCACCCCGGTGCGGTCGAGCACCTCGGCGCCGGTGGCCGACGCGAGGTTCCGGAACTGCATCGGCGACAGCTCGTGGTCCACCACCACCACGTCGGCGCGCCGCGCCCCGGGAGCGGCGGGCCCCGGCTCGTCCGAGTCTTCGGATTCGGCTTCGTCCTCGTCCGGCTCGTCGTCGGCGGCGCCGCGGTCCTTGCGCTGGAGCTTGCGCGGCCGAGCGACCACCTCGCCCGGCCCGCCGGTGATCTCGGCGAGCTCGCGCAGCTTGCCCTCGCCCAGCACCACCCCGCCGTCGAGCGACTGGCGGCGCTGCACCACCCGCTCGACCACCTCGTACCCCAGCGTGTGCACGAGCCGAGCGAGCTCATCCAACGAGGCGCGCTGCTCGTCGTCGCTCACCGACTGCAGCTGAACCGCGACCAGCACCGCCTTCGGACGTTCACCCATACGTCGCCCTATCCGATCGCGGGGCCCTTTGCGCGGGGGCCGGGCCAGCGTATCCTCCACCCCCCGCTCGGGAGTGCGCATGATCTGGCTGCTCGGCTGTTCGGAACCGGGCCCCCCGCCTTCGTTGTTGTTGGTCACCCTCGACACGACCCGGGCCGACCGGCTCACGAGCTACGGCGGAGCCGAGCGGACCAGCCCGTCGATCGACGCTCTCGCCGCCGAAGGGGTCCGATTCGAGCGCGCATACACCACCGCGCCGCAGACGCTGCCGGCCCACACCTCGATCCTGAGCGGGCTGTACCCGCCCCGCCACGGGGTGCGGGTCAACGGCGACGGCACCGTCCCGGACGAGGTCGTCACCCTCGCCGAGCGGCTGAAGGCGCACGGGTACTACACCGCGGCCAGCATCGGGGCGTACGTGCTCGAGGACACGTGGAACCTCGACCAAGGGTTCGACACGTACCTCGACGCGCTCGGCGACGAGGGGGACCGGTGGTCGCGCCAGCGGCCGGCGAGCTCGGTGACCAAGTCGGTCGAGGAGGTGATCCGGACCTGGCCCACCGACAGGCCGCTGTTCCTGTGGCTGCACCTGTACGACCCACACGAGCCGTACGAGGCGCCGGGCCTGTTCGCCGCCCGCCCCGATCCGTACGACGCCGAGATCTCGTTCGCCGACAGCCAGGTGAACTGGATGCGCGGGGTGGTCGAGCACTGGGCGCCCGATCGGCCGCTCGCGGTGGTGGTCGTCGGCGACCACGGCGAGGGGTTCGGTGACCCGGAGGAGGGGCACGGGACGTACCTCAACCCCGCCACCACCCGGGTCCCGTTCGTGATCCGTCCGCCAGATCCATTGCGCGCGCCGGTGGTGGTCGACACGCCGGTGTCGGTGGTCGACGTGGTGCCGACCGTGCTCGCGATGTTGGGGCTGCCGCCGGCGGAGGGGCTCGACGGGCAGAGCCTCGCCGCCGCGATCGACGGCGACCCGGTCCCGGCGCGGCCGCTGTACCTCGAGGCCGAGAGCGCGCGGACCCGGTGGGGTTGGGCCCCGGAGGTCGGCGTGGTCGACGGCGGCGACGTGTGGGTCGGCGCGCCGTACCCGGTGGACCGGGCGCCCACCGGCGCGGACGGCCGGTGGTACGACCTGGTCGCCGATCCCACGTTCACCACCGATCGCTCGGCCGCCCGCTCCGCCGACGGTGACCGCGCCGCGGCGTTCGCGGCCGGGGTGCGCGCAGCGGGGCCGGTCGGGCCGTCCCACGACCTCGGCGGCCAGGTCGCGCAGCTCGAGGCGCTCGGGTACACCGCCGGAGACGGCGATCGGCTCGGGGCGGCGATCGACGCGAAGGAGCGCCGGCCCCAGGTGGTCCGGATGGACCAGGCCCGCGAGTGGGCCCGCACCCCGGCCACCCGCGACCGCGCGCTCGAGGCGTGGACCGCGCTGCTCGCGGAGGACCCCGCGCTGCTCGAGCCTCGCCTGGGCCTGGTGGCCGCGGCCGAGCAGGCGGGCGACAACGAGCGGGCGCTCACCCTGCTCGACGAAGGGCTGGCGCTGTCCCCCGACGCCGGGCCGATGCAGCTCGGTCGCGGCCGCACCCTGGTGGCCCTGCGCCGGATGCCCGAGGCGGCCGAGCAGGCCCGGGCGCTGCTCGAGCGCGACCCCGCCGACCGGAACGCGCGTGACCTGCTGGTGTCGTCGCTGCCCGTCGGCGAGTCCCTCGCGCAGATCCGCACCTGGCAACAACTGACCCCGTCCGACCCGTTCCTGCACGCGAAGGCCGGGCAGGTGTTGGTGGTGATGCGCGACCTGCTCGCGGCCGAGCCGGAGCTGCGGGCGGCGGCGGCGGCGCCGGTCCCATGGATCGGCGTCCACCGCGCGCTGGCAGTGGTCGAGATGGCGAAGGGCGACCCCGAGGCGGCGTGGGGCGAGCTCACCGCCGAGGTCAAGGCGTACCCCGAGGACCCGATCGCGTGGTACTCCCTGGGGGAGCACCTCACGGTCACCGGCAAGCTGCAGGCCGCCGTCGACCTGTACCAAAAGCTGCTGGCGCGCCGGCCGGCCGATCGTCGCGCGCGGGCCGCGCTCACCGAGGTGCTGCTCAAGCTCGGCGACGTGGGCCAGGCAGATCAGGTGTTCCGGCCGCTCGTCCCGACCGACCGCCCGTACGAGATGATCGTGTGGGCCAACCTGCTGCACGCCAAGGGGGAGGACGCGCTCGGGGCCGAGGTGTTCGCCCGGGCGAAGGCGGCGATGGAGCGCCGCTGAGGCCGACCGCGACACCGATGTCGCGAACGGCGCGCTCCGAGGGTTCGTTCATGCCCCCGTGCGGCAATTCCCTCCAGCGTGGCAGGCCCCCCCGAGGGTGGCACGAACCCTGCTGTGTACCCGGGGCGGAGGTCCCGATGCTGCTGCTTGTCACCGCGGCGTGCCACGAACTGCCGATCACCCACCCGAAGGACGCCGACGCCGACACGGACGCGGACGCCGACTCGGACGCCGACGCCGACGCCGACACCGACGCAGACACCGACAGCGCGCACACCGGCACGCCGACCGGCGAGACCGGGACCGCGGCGTGTGTGGGGCTCCCGAACGAGCTCGAGCTGTTCGTCGAGCCTCGAGACAACCTCGGGGTGGTGTGCGCGATCTGCGCACCGGGCGCGCTCGACCTGTACGCGGGCTTCCGCAACCCGTGCGCGGTCGACATCACGATCGACGCGGTGGCCGACTGCCTCGTCACCTCGTTCGAGGTCCAGTACCCCGGAGGGCCCGCGCTGGCTGGCGACATGGGGTGCGACGGGGCGCCGGTGCCCACCACCATCCCCGCCGGCGGCGCGCTCGAGTCGAAGTACCAGGTGCTCGACGCCGACATGCTCGGGGCGTACACCCTCACCGCCAGCTTGAACACCTCGCCCCAGACGCAGACGGTGAGCGGCGGGTTCACCGTCCAGTAGGCGGCTCGGCGAACGTGTAGCCGGCGAACCGCTCCCGCAGCGCTCGCTTCAGCACCTTGCCGGTCGCGCCGAGCGGCAGCGCGTCCACGAACTCCACCGCGTCGGGCAGCCACCACTTCGGCAGCCGGGCCGCGAGGTGCGCGCCGACCTGCGCCGCGTCGACCTCCGCACCGGGGGCGCGGACCACCACCAACAGCGGGCGCTCGACCCACTTCGGGTGCGGCAGCCCGACGGCAGCGGCCGCCGCCACGCCGGGGCACCCCATCGCGGTGTTCTCGAGCTCGATCGACGAGATCCACTCGCCGCCGGACTTGATCACGTCCTTGCTGCGATCGGTGATGGTCATGTACCCGTCGGCGTCGATGGTGGCGATGTCCCCGGTGGCGAACCACCCGTCGTGGTGGGCGTCGGACTGCGGCTGGTTGAAGTACCCGCTCGCCACCCACGGGCCGCGGACCTCGAGGTGCCCGCTGGTGGCGCCGTCGTGGGGGAGCGCCGCCCCGGCGTCGTCGACGATCCGCAGGTCGACCCCGAACAGCGGGCGCCCCTGCTTCGCCTTGATCGCCATCTGGGCGTCGGAGTCGAGCGCGGCGTGCTTCGGCAACAGCCGGTTCGCGGTCCCGAGCGGGCTCATCTCGGTCATGCCCCACGCGTGCACCACCCGGGCGCCGTAGCCCTCGAACGCCGCGATCAGCGCCGGGCTCGCGGCCGACCCGCCCACCACCACCCGCTCGACCGAGCCCAGCGCGCCCCCGACCGACCGGACGTGCGCGAGCAGGTTCATCCACACCGTGGGCACCCCGAGCAGCGCGGTCACCCGCTCCGACTCGATCAACGCGTGCAACGAGGCCCCGTCGAGCCCCGGACCGGGCAGCACGAGCTTCGATCCGACCATCGCCGCCGCGTACGGCACGCCCCACGCGTTGACGTGGAACATCGGCACGACCGGCAAGGTCACGTCTCCGCCCGAGATCGCGAGCGCGTCGACCATCGCGACCGCGTACGAGTGCAGGACGGTCGACCGGTGCGAGTACACCACCCCCTTGGGGTGCCCGGCGGTGCCCGAGGTGTAGCACAGCGACGACGCGGCCCGCTCGTCGAGCGCGGGCCAGGTGATCGTGTCCGGGTGCCCCTCGAGCAGGGCCTCGTACTCCGCCTCGTTCAGCGCGATCGTGCGCCGGACCGACGGGCGCCCCTCCACCAGCCGCGCGAGCGGCGCGAACGTCGTGTCGTAGAACACGAGCGCGTCCTGCGCGTCGTCGACCACGTATGCGAGCTGCTCGGGCGACAGGCGGGGGTTGATCGTGTGCAGCACCGCGCCGATCCCCGACACCGCGAAGTACAGCTCGAGGTGCCGCTGGGTGTTCCACGCGAGGGTGGCTACCCGGTCGCCCGGCCCGATCCCGAGGGCGGTCAGCGCGTGCGCGAGCCGCGTGGCGCGCCGCCCGACCTCGCGCCAGGTCGAGCGGACGATCGGTCCCTCGACCGTGCGGGTCACCACCTCGACCCCGCCGTGGAACTTGATCGCGAACTCGAGGATCGACGAGATCAGCAGCGGCTGATCCATCATCTGGCCGAACATGGTGCCTCCGGCAGCGGAGGATATCAGCGGGTCAACGCGTCGACCTCCGCGACCAGGGCGCGGTACTCCGAAACCATCGTGGGTACGGGCTCGTGGGTCCAGTCCATCCGGGCCGCGAGCTGCAGCCCGCGGTCGTAGTACAGGGTGGCCCGGGTCCACACCGACTCGACCCGCTCCTCCAGCAGCGAGCGGTTCAGCGCGAGCTGCTCGTCGGTCAGGCCTCGGATCGGCGACTCGTTCAGCAGGTCGTGCCCGAGCGCGCGGTACGCGTGGGCCAGCAGCACGAACCCGGACAGCGAGAACGAGGTCTCCTCGGTCAGGATGATCTCGGCCAGCTGGTCGTTCGCGGACTGGAGCAGCTGGGCCCGGAGGGCGAGCGCCTTCCCCTTCGCCCGGTCCGACCCCTCGAACGGCAGCTCGCCGGCCAGGGTGACCGCCGACGCCAGCAGCGCGTGCCGCGCGGACGCCTGGTAGTACGTGCCCACCCCCGCCTCGGCGCCGTCGAGCGCCCGGGTGAGCTCGCGGTACCCCCGCCGCTGCTTGCCGAGCTCGAGGTCCCACGTCCCCTCGAGCACCGCGATCTTCAGCTGATCGAGCGGCGGCCGGTCCGCCCGCGGCAGCCGGGCGAGCTCCGACCGCGCCTCGTCGAGCCGGCCGAGCCGCCCCAGGCACTCGGCCCGCCGGAACCGCAGGTCGTCCGGGACCTCGCCGGCCGGGTACGCGGCGACGAGCGCGTCGTACAGCGCGATCGCGTCCTGCAGCTCACCGCCGTACTCGTACGCCATCGCCTCCAGGTACTGGGCCGTGCGCTGGTGATCGCCGGGCAGCTCCACCGCCTGGGCGCACAGCAGGCGCACCCCCTCGTAGTCGCCGTGGCGCAGCCGCTCGCGCGCGAGGTGCAGCAGCTCCTCGGGGTCGGCGGGGGCGGCCTCGACCACCTCCAGCGGCGGGGGCTCCTGGGCGAGCGCGAACCGAGCGAGGAACAGGGTCATGACGCTCCGCGACAGGAGGAGAGCCGGGCAGCCGTGGGTCATCCGGGAGGGACCCCCTACGCTCTGGTAGGTGGGCCTCGTGTCACCGCTTCCGGCTACCCTGACAGAAGGGCCTGCGCTCCACGGTGAGAAGACAAAGTCCGCATGGACGATTGTGAGGGGGACCCGATTGTCGGATGTGTTCGACCACGCACTGCCCGGCCGGTTCCATCGTAGGGGGGATCCGGCGCGGGGGCAAGCGCGGGGATAGGACCCGGCCCCGGAGGGACGATGGGGTGGCCCGAGGCCGTGCTCGGCGCGTATCTGGCCGTGCTGGGCGTGTTGTCGTTCAACGGCCTGCACCGCCTGTGGCTCCTGTGGGTGTGGGCCCGATCGTCGCCCCGCCCCACGCCGCCGTTCCCGGCCGATCCGCCGCGCGTGACCGTGCAGCTGCCGCTGTTCGACGAGCGGTACGTGGCGGAGCGGGTGATCCGCGCGGCCGCGGCGCTGCGGTACCCGCGGGATCGGTTCCGGATCCAAGTCCTCGACGACTCGACCGACGACACGACCGCGATCTGCGCCGACGTGGTCGCCGAGCTCGCCGCGGCCGGCTTGCAGATCGAGCTCGTCCACCGGACCGACCGAACCGGGTTCAAGGCGGGCGCGCTCGAGCGCGGGCTGTCGACCACCCCGGACGAGCTGGTGGCGGTGTTCGACGCCGACTTCGTGCCCGACCCGTCGTTCCTCGAGCGCACGGTGCCCCACTTCGCCGACCCCGGGGTGGGCATGGTGCAGGCCCGGTGGGGGCACCTCAACGCCGACGACTCGTGGCTCACCCGCGCCGAGGCGACGCTGCTCGACGGCCACTTCGTGATCGAGCACACCGCGCGCAACGTCTCCGGCCGGTGGTTCAACTTCAACGGCACCGCCGGGATCTGGCGGCGCGACGCGATCGTCGCCGGCGGCGGCTGGCAACACGACACGCTGACCGAGGACCTCGATCTGTCGTACCGCGCTCAGCTCGCCGGGTGGCGGTTCGTGTACCTCCCCGAGGTGGTGGCGCCGGCGGAGCTGCCCGCCGACCTGCCCGCGTTCAAGAGCCAGCAGCACCGGTGGGCGAAGGGGTCGATCCAGACCGCGAAGAAGCTGCTCGCGCGGATCTGGCGCGCCCCGGTCGGGCTCCCGATCAAGATCGAGGCCACGAGCCACCTGTGCGCGAACCTCAGCTACCCGCTGGTGGTGGTGCTCACCGTGTTGCTCCCGTTCGCGGTGGCGGCGCGCACCGAGCACGCGAACGAGCTGCAGACGCTGATCCGCGTCGACCTCGTGCTGTTCCTGTTCGCGGTGCTCCCGTTCGTGGCGTTCTACGGGGCGGCGGTGCACGGCTCGGGCGCGCCGGGGCGGCTCGGCCGATGGGCGCGGCTGCCGGTGGTGCTCGCGCTCGGGCTCGGGATGGCGGCGTCGCAGACCCGCGCGGTGCTCGAGGGGTGGTTCGGGGAGGTGGGCACGTTCGCGCGCACCCCGAAGCGCGGGGACGCCCGATCGGTGGTGTACCTGGCGGCCACCCGGGGCCTCGTGTGGGCCGAGCTCGCGCTGGCGACGTACCTCGCGGCGGCGATCGTGTACGCGGTCTCGCGCGGGTACTGGGGCTCGCTGCCGTTCCTGCTGCTGTTCGCGGGCGGCTACGGGGTGGTGGGGCTAGGCACCTGGTTCGGCGGGCGCGGCCAGAGCAGGGCGACCGACGCCGGCACCCAGGTGACCCACCACAGCCACGGCGCCTCGGACCACCGGCCGGTCGCCGGGTCGAACGCGGCCAACACGAGGTAGCTGCACGGGGCGAACACCGAGGCGAGCGCCACTCGCCGGTCGCCGCACACCAGCGCCGGCACGAGCGCCCAGGTGACGTACCAAGGGTGCACCGTGGGCGACAGCGCGACGAACGCGAGCCCGAGGGCCCGCCACGCCTCCGCCGGGTCGCGCACCCTCGCCACCACGACCGCCGCGGCGGCCAGCCCCGCCGCCACCAGGACCGGGCGGGCCCACGGACCGAGCGCGGGCTCGAGCCACGGGTACACGAACCCGTTGAACGCCCAGGTGGTGGCGTACGCGCGGACGCCGGCAGGGAGAGCACCGCCGACAGACGCGACCCCGAGCCCGCCGAGCACCAGCCCGGCGCCG
>JBEBJC010001111.1:0-2821 GCA_040080105.1 Myxococcota bacterium | reverse complement strand
AAGACACCCCCACCGATCGACTCCGCCCCGTGTTGGCGATCCGAGACCCGGTCCCCGGCGATCAGATCGGCGACTACGAGGTCGAAGGTCACCTCGCGCGCGGCGGGATGGCGTCGGTGCTCGCGGTGCGCGACCTTCGTACCGGTCTGAAGTGCGGGTTCAAGCTACTGTTGCCGATGGAGCGTAACGACGAGACCCAGTCGAGGTTCCGGCGGGAGTTCCGTGCGCTGTCGCGGCTGCACCACCCGAACGTGCTGCGGGTGCACGAGTCGGGCGTGTGGCACGGCCGTCCGTGGTTCACGATGGAGCTGGTCGAGGGGCACGACCTGCGCACCGAGGCCGACCAGCTGCAGTTCGTGCACGCCGATGAGCGGTTCGTGAGGGTCGAGGGCATCCTGCGCCAGATCGCCCGCGCGCTCGCGTACGTCCACGAGCGCGGGCTGGTGCACCGCGACGTGACCCCGGGCAACCTGATGGTGACGGTCGACGGCACGGTCAAGCTGATGGACTTCGGCGTGGTGAAGGAGACCGACGCCGACCTGACCGGGGTGGGCGAGCTGATCGGCACGGTCGCGTACATGGCGCCCGAGCAGATCTCCGGCGAGCCGGTCGACGCGCGGGCCGACCTGTACTCGCTCGGCGCGGTGTTGTACTTGCTGCTCACCGGCAAGCGGCCGTTCGTGGCGCACACGATCCACGGCTTCATGGAGAAGCACCTCAACGCGGCCCCGCGCCCGCCACACGAGGTCGTGCCCGAGGTCCCGCCGCACCTCGAAGAGATTTGCTTGCGGCTGTTGAACAAGGCCCCGGCGGACCGGTTCGCGAGCGCGACCCACCTGCTGCACTTGCTCGGCGACAACGAGCAGGGCGAGGACCTCGGCGACCGGTGGCCGCCCGCCACGGTGGGCCGCACGATGGTGCGCGCGCGGCTGCGCGAGGCGATCGACGAGGTCGCGACCGGGCGGCCGGGGACGGTGCTGCTGGTGACCGGCCCCGCGGGCATCGGCAAGACTCGGATCCTCGAGGTGGCCGAGCAGATCGCGCGGCGGCGGGGCCTGCCGGTGGCGCAGGGGCGGTGTCGGCTGCAGGACCGCCCGTTCGGCGCGTTCGCGTCGATCTACCGCACGCTGCGGCCGGGCGGCGCGCCGGCGATCCTCGACGCGGCGTTCCTCGGCGCCGACGACGGGCGGCGGATCGAGCGGTACCCGGTGCTCGCCGCGTTCCGCGACAAGGTGGTCGACCGGGCGCCGCTGGTGCTGATGCTCGACGACCTCGGGCGGGCCGACCCCGCGACGATCGAGCTGTTGACCTACCTGATCCGGAACACGCTCGAGCTCGCGACCGAGCCGGTGCTGTTCGTGCTCGGGTGCGAGTCGGGGTCGGAGCAGGGGCGCGCGATCGAGCAGCTCGCCCCGGTCGAGCGGTTCGAGCTCACCTCGCTCGACCCCCCGGAGGTCGAGGAGCTGGTGGTCAGCGTGCTCGGGTCGGGTGAGGCGCCGCTCGGGCTCGCCGAGCGGCTGTACCGAGAGGGGGCGGGCTCCCCTGCGTTCATCGCCGACATGCTCCGCGCGCTGATCGACGACGGCCTGATCGTCGCGGAGAAGACCGGGCGGTACCGGCTCGCCGTCGACGCGAGTCAGATCACCCAGTCGCGCCTGCCGATGCCGGCGTCGCTGCGGGCGGCGCTGCAGGAGCGGCTCGCCCCGCTGTCACCCGACGCGCTGTCGGTGGCGCGGGTGCTGGCGCTCGCCCGGCGTCGGATCGAGTTCGAGGTGCTGGTCGACGCGTCTCCGATCGCGGAGGACCGGGTGATGGAGGCGCTCGACGCGCTGGTCGACGCCGAGATCGTGGAGGAGCACCGCGCCGCCGACCAAGACCTGGTCGAGCTTTCACACGGCCGGTTCCGCGAGGTGCTGGTCGAGGGCATGTCGAGCGACGAGCGGCGCGCGCTGCACCAGCGGATCGGCGAGGCGCTCGAGCGGCACCACCGCACCGAGATCGGCGCGGTCGTGCCCGAGCTCGCGCACCAGTTCGAGCGGGCCGAGCTGTGGCCGAAGGCGTACGCCTACACCGTGCAGAGCGCGCTGCACCACCTGCAGCGCAGCCTGTACCACGAGGCCCTCGACGAGCTCGGCGACGCGCTCGCGATCGAGCCCCGCGCCCGCCCGTACCTGACCCTCGACGCGGCGGATCGCCACCTGGCCGACGTGTGGCTCGCGGCCAGCCGGGCGCGCGGCGGGCTCGGGCGGACCGCCGAGGCGGTCGAGGCGACCACCGAGGCGCAGCGCCTGGCGCGGCTCGTGCGCGAGCCCCGGCTGGAGGCGCAGGTCGCGACCGAGCTCGGGACGGTGCTGCGCCGTCGGGGGGAGCTGGCGCGGGCCGACGAGCAGCTGTCCTACGCGATCGAGCGGGCAGAGGCGTCGGGCGACCAGACGTTGTTGCCGTCGCCGCTGTACGAGCTCGGAGGGGCGCGGTGGTCCCGCGGCGACCTCGCCGGGGCCGAGGGGTTCTGGCGCCGGTCGATCCAGATCGCGCAGCAGGTCGGCGACGAGCGGGCGCAGGGGCAGGGCCTCAACGGCCTCGCGATCCTCGCGATCTGCCGGGGCCAGCTGCTCGAGGCCCGGCGCCTGCTCGAGCAGTCCGCCACCGTGTTCGAGCGGCTCGGGATGCTCGGGCCGCTGGTGGTGACCTGGGCGAACCTGATCGAGACCTACGCGATCACCGGCGTGCTGCGGAAGGCGCTCGCGCTGGCCGACCGGATGGCGGCGCAGGCGGCCGAGGTCGAGTTCCCGCAGGGGATCGCGCTCGGGCGGGGGTGGCG
>JBEBJC010001110.1:0-2821 GCA_040080105.1 Myxococcota bacterium | reverse complement strand
CCTGGACCCGCGCGATCGGTGCCGGGCTCGCCGCGTTGCGGCTGAACCAGCACTTCCCGCCGTGGGAGGCGGTCGCCCGGTGGCTCGCGGTGACGGACGACCCTCTGTGGCTCGATCCCCGCCGCGGGTGGCCGATCCCGCGGGAGTGGGTGCGGATCCGAGTGGAGCGCGAGCTGGCCGCGGGGGCGCTCGCCGACCTCGACGCGATCGATCGCAGCCCGGACCCG
This sequence comes from Myxococcota bacterium, assembly GCA_040080105.1. GTDB lineage: Bacteria > Myxococcota_A > UBA796 > UBA796 > JACKER01. Next base: position 2,594 of record JBEBJC010001110.1, on the reverse strand, counting down.
CGGGGGATCGCGAGCCGGCGGGCCCACCACCAACGGCTGCGCGATCTGCCGCCGATCCCCGTGTTCGACGTGCGGATCGCTCTGCGCGAGCTCCGGGGGGCGGACGCGAGCTGGTGGGTGCGCGCAGACCGGTGGGACGTGGCGACCGGCACGTTCGCCCGGTACACCGTGACGGTCGGCGACCGTGCGGTGCGCGGTAGCGACGGCGAGCTGCGGCCGGCCACCGATCTGGGCGCGCGGCTCGAGACGCTCGGGGCGGAAGACGCGTCGCTCGCGTTCGCCGTGCTGCGCGACCGGGAGGGGCTCCGCGTCGACGAGGTCGTGCGCGGGGTGCTCGGGCCGGCCCACGCCCCCGGGCTCGCGGGGCCTCTGCCCGGGGTGCTGACCGGTCCGATGGTGTCGGCGGCGCTCGAGCGCGCGTCGGTGGACCTGACCGACGGGCGGATCGACGATCCGCTGGTCGACGAGGTCGTGGTGCCGGCCGCGGGGGCGGGGTTCGGGGTGGCGCGCCAGCGGAAGTGGGCGGTGACGGCGGCGGACGTGGGGCCGCTCCGCGCGTGGCTCACCGCCCGGGGCAGCCGGAACCTGGTGTACACCCTGTGACGACGACGTGGTCACGGGTCCGGCGCCGGTTCGTGAGGTCAACCAGACGCTCGCATCCGTATCGTTGGACGTCCACGGGACGCGCCCTGGTCGCGCTCGCTCACGTGCTCCGGCAACGCGGTCTCCGTGTCACCCGCCAGGTGCCCATCTCAACGGTCTGGACGAACACGATCGCGCAGGGCGCGGGGAGAGCGCAGAGAGGCCCGCGCCGGGGCGACCCAGCGTGAGCACCCCCGAGGGCCCGCACGCGGGTGCCACCGGCCGCGGTGGTCGCCGAAGCAGCAGGTAGCCCCCGGTGGGGTCCAGCGGCGCCTCGCCCGCGACCACCCCTTCCAGGAACGCCGAGGTCGCGCCCCGCAGGGCCTCGTCGGCGTACCACGACGGGAACGCGCAGTCGTCGGCGAGCGGATCGAGGAACGCCTCGTTCGGCTCGGATCACCCCGCGAAGGTGCACCACACGAGCGTCGCCAGGATCGCGACCTGCACCAGCGCGCTCACCGCGAACGTCACCGTCCGCCACGGCTGGAGCTGCCGGAGGTACGCGACGCTGTGCAGGAGCCGCAGCACCACGAACCCGGCGAACAGCCCGTACGCCAGCGCCGGCGGCGGGCCCACCAGCGCCAGCAGCAGGCCCGTGACCAGGAACAACGGGACGTTCTCGAGCGCGTTGCGGTGCGCCCGCCGGTACCGGGCGGTGACGTCGTTGCCGCCGTCGTACACCACCGCCGCGGTCGGGTTCAGGCGGTGGTCCTCCGGGTTGACCACCTCGTCGTGGCGGGCGCGGGTCACCGCGGTCAGATTCGCGAGCACCACCAGGTTCATCCCCAACACGGCGGCGCTCACCACGTACGCGCGGAACACGGGATCTTGGATCGGGTTCATCGGGCCTCCGCGAGCAGGACGTTCGAGCCCCCCGCGGATCGACACGTCGGCCCCGTGAGATCAGGGGGCGTCGTCGAGCCACCCGGGGGTGAGCCCCTCCCTCTCGAGGTCGAACCCGAGCCGGCGGAGGCGGACCTCCCGGCTCGCCGGGTCGGTCGGGGCCTCGTTCCAGCCGACCACGGTCGCGGTCGACCACCCCTCGGCGAACGTCTGCATCCCGGTCACCTCGGCGGTCGGCGAACCGGCCTTCACCTGTTCGATCGAGGCGAACATCGCGGGCCCGTCGCCCCTCCACGCGATCTGGGCCAGGCATGGGTACCGGCTGCAGTCCACCGCCAGCGGCTCGCCCCCGCCCCACCGGGCCTCGTCCTCCCACCACGCGCGCTCCTCCGCGAGTGCGTCCCACCCGTCCGGGGTGTGGCGCTCGATCGGGGTCACCCAGCCGAGCGCGGGCCGCGTGGTGGGCGTCGCGCACCGCCACCGGTTCGGGGCCACGCCCGCCCGCTCCTCAGGAGGGCTCGGCGACAGCCACCGCCCAGCGGAGAACCCGAAGATCAGCCCGATGACCGCCGCCCAGGCGCGGGCGGGCGTCACGGCAGGTCCCCTTCGGCGAGCCAGAACATGCGGGCGGCGGTCCGCAGCTCCGCGCCCGGATCGGGCCACCACCCGGACGGCCGCACCTCGAATCTCCCCACCGACGACAACCCTCCGGTACTGCCGATCAGCTCGGCCTCGAACCCGGCGGCGGCGAGGCGGCGCTCCGCGGCTTCGACCGCGCCGTACCCGGTCGGATCACCCTCGGTGGGCGGCGTGGGGAGCTCGAGCAGGCACGGCCACTCTTCGCAGTGCAGCACCGCCCCAGTGCCTGCCAGCGCGCTCGAGCGTCACCTCCGACCAGCCGGCCCACGCATCGGGCCGAGCGACGGGGCGACCGACCAGCTCCGGGTCGAGCCCGACGTCGACGCGCGCGCCCACCACCGGCGGTAGCCCGAGCTCCACCGTGGTCTGGGGACAACGAGCCTCCGACGGCGCCTCCACCTCCGAAGGCTCGACCGGCGGGGCGAGCGGGCGGTACCCGAGCCACCCGCCGACCCCGATCGCCACTGCCC
>JBEBJC010000144.1:0-12795 GCA_040080105.1 Myxococcota bacterium | reverse complement strand
GCCTCACACCGCTCGACCAGCGCCGCCATGTCACGCTGACCGTCGGCCACGCTCGCGTACCGCACCACGCCGTCGGCGTCGATCAACACGGTGGCGCGAGCCGTCATGCCGGCGTCTTCGAGGTACATCCCGAACGATTGGGCGACGGCGCCCTTCGGGTGGAAGTCGGCGAGCAAGGGGATCGACACCCCGCCGACCGACGCGCCCCACGCGGCGTGGGAGAACCTACTGTCGACCGAGATCCCACACGCGAGGGTGTGAGCAGCCCGCAGACGAGGGGCCAGCGCGTCCAGCGCCGGCATCTCCGCGCTTCAAGTGGGGGTGAAGTCCAGCGGATAGAAGCACAACAACACGTGGCGCTTCCCGCGCTCGGCGGCGAGCGACACGGTCCGGCCGAACTGATCGGCCAGCGCGAACGGTGGGGCCACGGTACCCGGGGTGATCATCGAACCTCCGCCGCCCCCGTACCCCGCGGGGGCGGGTGGTCACCACCCGGCAGCCGGCTACCAGAACGACGGCGCGCACACCGTAGCGGTGGCGGCGCTCGCCCCGGAGCTCCCCACGAACCGATCGAACTCGGTCTCGGCGGTGCCGGGCAGCGCCGCGCACCAGTCGTTGATCGGGTCGGACCAACCGACACACTGCCCGACGCCGCCCACGTCGGCGCAGAACGTCGTCGCCGCGCCGTCGCGGTCGAGGCAGTACCCTTCACACGGCAGCGTGCAGACTCCGTCGTCGTTGTCCGGATCACTCGGGTGGACGGGCTCGCACCACGCCTGGTGCTCCACCTGCCAGCACCGGTCGTCCACCAGGCTGCACCGCTCCCCGAGGTACGGCAGGTCGGCCGGGGTGCCGGCGTTCAGGTTCGGCAGCGCCGCTGCGTCGTCGAGGTGGCCGAACGTGTAGCCCTCGTCGAGCAACGTGGTGACGAACGCCTCCAGGTGGTCGGCGGTGAACCCGTGGATGTCGTGGAACAGCACCACACCCCCGTCGAAGCGGTGCACCTGCTCGAACGACAGCCCGAGCATGTCGGTCTGGTACTCCTCGGGCACCCGCCAGTAGTCGGACGGGGTGCAGGTCCCGCCGCCCGCGGCGTAGCACCAGTCCGCGGTGTCGATGTGCCAGCCGCTCACCCGGTAGCCCCGGTCGGTCACCAGGTCGTGGGTGTCGCAGGTGGAGTCGCCGTACGGGAACCGGAAGAACTTCGGGGTCACCCCGAACGTGCCGAGCAGGTCCGACGTGTCGTCGATCTCGGCCTCGGCGGTGGCGGCGCTCGCGAGCGCGAGGTCCACGTGGTCCCAGGTGTGGTTCGCCGCGTCGAACAGCGGGTCGGCGACGATCTCGTCCACGGTGGACCAGGTGGCGGGGTCGGACAGGCTCGACCCGAGCATGAAGAAGGTGGCGGGCACGTCGTACGCGCGCAGGATGTCCAGGATCACCGGCGTGTCCACCGGGTCCGGGCCGTCGTCGAACGTGAGGAACACCTTGCCGCCCAGCGGCGCCGGATCGGCGGGGTCCATCCCGGAACAGTCCCACCGGCGCAGGTCGTGTGGCTCGGTCGGATCGGTCGGATCTGTCGGATCTGTCGGATCGGTCGGATCGGTCGGGTCCGTGTGGGTGTCGGTGGTCCCGCCTGGCGGTGGGGTCCGCACGGTGGTGTCGTCGGTACACGCCAAGGATGCCCACACCCACACCATCGCGGCCTCCGCGCCCCGGCATAACCCGAATCCGGCCCGCCGGTCAGTTCGGGGCCGGCTCGAGCGGCGACACCCGGTCGGCCAGCGCGCGCGCCGCTTCCGCCCGCGCGGGCTCGGCCGCGTCGACCGCGTGGCGGCTCGCCCGTTCGAGCAGCTCGCGCATCTCCGACTCGTTGACTGCCGCCCCGGCGTCGAGCGCGCGGTTCGCCGCGGCGACGTGTGTGTCGAACGCGTCCCAGTCTCGGCGGTGGGCGGCGCACGCCGCGAGGCCACACTCGGCGAGCCCGAGCAGCACGGTGCGCCGGGCGCGGGTCACCCGGTCGCGCGCGCGCTCGAGCCACGCGCGCGCCGCGCGGACGTCGCCGTGGTTCAGGCTCAGGAACCCGAGGTTCAGCATCGGGTACGCCGCCTGCGCGCTGCCCGCCGCCTCGAACGCGGCCACCGCCTGGGTCAGCAGCCGCTCCCCCGCGATGCGGTCCCCGCGGGCGAGGGGGACGCGGGCGAGGCTGTTCAGGCAGTCTCCCTGCCCGTACGCGTCGGCGACCTCGCGGTAGTGAGCGAGCGCGCGACCCAGCCATCGCTCGATCCCGTCGAGGTCCTCGGCGCGGTGGGCGTTCAGCCCGTGCAGCTTCCACCCGTCGACCTGGGAGCGGATGTCTCCTGCGGCTTCGGCCAGGCGCAGCCCCTCGGCGGCGAACGTCTCGGCGTCGGCGAGGTCCCCGCGCAGGCGGGCGAAGATCGAGCGCAGGTACCACGCGTTCGTCGTCGACCGCGTGTCGTCGGCGAGGGACAGCCACTCGATCGTCGCCCGCTCCCCCCCGGTCGTGTCCCGCCGGTTCAGCGCCAGGGACGCCCGCACCCTCAGCACCACCTGCAGCACGTCCGACCACCCCCGGGTCCGCGCGAGCGCCTCGACGGACTCGAGCAGCCGCTCGGCCTCCGCGGTGGCGCCGGTCGCGTTGAGCGCCGAGGCTCGTTGGGCGAGCACCCACGCCCGTCGAGGATCGTCGACCTGCACCCCGAGCTGGTCCAGCGCGGCGTCACACTCCGACAGGCGGGCCAGCGTGGCCGGGTACGGGGCGCGCGCGGCCCGGACCGCGCCCATCAACAGCGGCAGCGCCTCCGCTGGGGCACCCGCCGCGAGCAGGTGCGCCCCGACCGCCGGATCGCTCGGATCGAGCGCGTCCGCGACCCTCCGGTTGCGCGGGGCCCACCGCCCTTCGGCCCGGGCCGCGGCGACCACCACGTCGCGGAACTCCGGCTCGACGAACCGCCACCCGTCGCCGTCGCCCACCGCCAGCCGGGCGCGCAACATCCGCTCGAGCAGGGCGTCACACGCAGATGGGTCGCCCGACGCCCGCCGCCAGACCGCGTCCTGGACCTGGCGCCCGAGGCACGCCGCCAGCTCGAGCGCGTCGCGTCCGCCGTCTCCGAGTCCCGCCAGCAGCGGGTCGAGCCGATCCGCCCACACCCGGTCGATCGACGCGGGCAACACCGGGTCGGCGGGGACGCTGGCGGCCAGCGCGAACCCGGACGGGGTGGACGCGAGCCACCCGCGCGCGACCCACCCCCGGACCAGCTCGACCGCGAACCGAGGGCTGCCGCGGGTGTGCAGCTCGACCCTGGCCGCGAGCGTCTCGTCGAGGCGGAGGAGGTCGCGCACCAGCCGAGCGTGGGGGCCCGGCGGCAGCGGTTCGAGCTCCAGCGTCTCCCAGCCCGGCCGGGCCACGCCAGGCGCCAGAGCGACCAGCACGGGGCCCGACCCCCGCTCCACCACCTCGTTCGCGAGTAGGAACCCGTCGTCGTCGGTGTCGTCGAGCCACACCACCACCGGGCCGCGGCGCGCCAGGTGGCTGACCACCCGCCGCACCGTGGTCCGGCGGACGTCGGGGCGGTCGTCGTCGGGGCGCAGCGTGGCCGCGACCCACGCGGCGAGATCCTCGTCGGGGGTGCCGCCCCGGGCGAGCACCCGCTCGATCTGGGTCTGGCGGGCGTCTGCGCCGAGCCCGGCCACGCCGAGCCACCCTTCGAACGCGGGGCGCCAGCGCTGCCCCGCCGGCCACGCGAGCACCTCGGCTGCCCCGACCTCGGCGGCGCGGGCACACAGCCACCCGGCGAGGTGGGTGCGGCCCACACCAGGGGGCCCCGCGAGCTGCACGACGCGCGGGGCCGCCTCGGTCGCGGCTTCGCGCAGGTGTGCCCACAACGCGTCGCGCTCGGCCTCCCGCCCGGCGGTGGGGAACGGGCGCAGCCCGTACAGCCCCAGCCCGGCCCCGATCAACGCCATCGGCCGCGCCGGCACCGTCGGATCCCGCCACTCGCGCGGGACCCGGCGCGGCGCGCGGGTGACCGTCGCCGGATCGAGCGCCTGCAGCGCCTCGATCGCCTGAGCCGCGCTCGCGAACCGCGCCGACGGCTCCTTCTCGAGCAACACCCGCAGCCACGGCTCCACCCCCGCCGGCACCTCGGTCGCGGGCGCGAACGACGGGGGTGGGCGCTCGGCGTGGGCCGTCACCAGCGCGTCGCCGACCAACGCGCCGAACACGGGCGCGCCGGTCAACACGAGCCAGGTGAGGCAGCCGAGCGAATACAGGTCGGTCCACGGGCCGAGCTCGAACCACCGGCCGGCGAGCTGCTCGGGGGCGGTGTACTGGATCGTCCCGGCGGGCGACAGGTCGCGCCGGCCCGAGCCGAGCGCGTGGGCGATCCCGAAGTCCGCGAGCTTGTACGCGCCGGGTCGCCCGAGGCGCACACCGGTGCGGAGCAGGTTCGCCGGCTTGAGGTCGCGGTGGATCACCCCGTGGGCGTGGGCGTGGGCGAGCGCCTCCAGCACGTCGACCAACATCGCGTGCACCTCGCCCCACGGGTGGACCCTCCCGCGGTCGAGCGTCCCGCCGTCGACGAGCTCCATCACCAGGTACGGGCTGCCCGCGGCCAACAAGCGGCCGCTCGCGCGCTCCGCCTGTTCGTCCACCGTGCCCGCGTCGAACACCCACACGATCCCGGGGTGATCGAGCCCCGCCACCGCCCGAACCTCCCGGTGAAACGCATCGTTCGACGCCGGATCTGCGACGGTTACCGTCTTCACCGCGACGTCGATCCCCGACGGCTCGTGCGCCGCCCGCCACACCTGGCCCATGCCGCCCCGGCCGATCCGCTCGATCAGGCGGAACGGCCCGAGCCTCACCTCGGTCGCGCGGGGGGTGCGGACGAACATCGGGATCCAGCGTATGACCGGCCGGTACCGACGGGGGGAGGCGGGGTGGCGGAATCGTGACGAATGACGACCGGCCGGTCGAAGGGTTCGGATGTACTGGGCGATCTCTGACCTCATGATCCGGGACCGGGCGGCGCGGACGAGATCTCCGTCGGCGTAGGCTGATTCGTCGCGAGAAGGGGGCCCGCCCCGCCCGGTCCCGGGCATGTCCTCCAACCCAGACCGAGGCCCCCTGAGCGCGGACGCCCCGTCCGCGCTCCTGCGGGCGGGGCGTCGAGACGGCCTGCGAGGTCGGCTTCAGGGGCAGTTGGTGTTCGCCGCGCCCGGGGTGCCGAGGTCGCCGCCGATCGAGGCGGTGGTGGCGTTGCACCAGTTCCCGACCGAGTCGTTGCTCACCGCGTCCAGCGCCGCCGGGTCGAGCTGGCGCGCCTTGCCGCTCTTCGCGCCGCTCGAGGTGTACCGGTAGGTCTGGTCGATCACCACCACCGGGCCGAGCAGCTTCACCAGGTCACCGTTGTTGTTCAGCACGGGGCTGCTGCCGAAGAACGCGTCCGGCGCGAGCTCGGCGGGCTGGAACACCGAGGCGTCGCGGCGGCCGAGCAGGGCGTAGCCGCCCGCGCCGATCACCAGCTCACCCGAGATGACGCCCTCGGTGCCGATCTCGTCCTGCACCCGCAGGCCGTCGAGGTCGATCGCGTCGGGGCCGGGGTTGTACACCTCGATCCACTCGCCCACGTCGTCGGAGTACGCCGCCGGGTTCGCGAGGAACTCGGTCACCACCAGGTCGCCCGCCACCAGCTGGTCGACGCCGAGGACCACCGGGGCGTCACACACCGGATCGGCCGCGCAGTCCGAGTCGTCACAGTCGGAGAGGCCGTCACCGTCGTCGTCGACGCCGTTGTCACACACCTCGGGGTCGGGCGTGGGGGTGCCGCCCGCGGCGTACCCGGTGAGGGTGACCCCGCTGTACGCGCTGTAGCCGTGCAGCATCACGTGGTACGTGCCGGCCTGCGCCGGGGTGAACGTACAGACCTCGTCGTTGCCGCCGATGTACGGGCGGCAGTCGAACACCGACAGGCTGGCGGGCTGGCCGAACTTCACGTACAGGTCGGCGTCGCCGGTGCCGCCGGAGATCACGAACTGGACCGAGCTCGCCCCGGCCGGGGTGGTGAACTGGTACGCGACCTGCGACTGCGAAGCGCCCGACAGGTTGGAGTACGTCGCCATCGGGTCGTACTGGAGCGGCGGGGTCACGCCCACCGCGGTCCACGCGGCGCCGACCGCGGCCACCTGCGGCGAGCCCGCGCCGAACAGGTCGAGCGCGGCCTGGTTCGTCGCGTCGCGCGCCTGGGCGAAGGTCGTGGACGGCGTCATGTAGAACGTGAGCGCGCGGAACCAGATGTCGCCGGCGTCCTGGATCGACATCGAGCCGCTGGTCGACATCAGGTAGAACGCCTTGTTCGCGATCCCCGAGCTGTAGTGCACGTCGATGCCGCTGTAGTAGTCGGCGTAGTTGCCGATCGACGCGCCGTCGGCGGGCGGGTTGTCCATGAACCGCAGCGCGTCGCCGAACGCGGGCTTGGTGATGGTCTCGCCGACCTTCCAGGTGTTCGCGTCGACCGCCCAGCCCTGGGCGAACGACTCGACGACCGCGCCGAAGATGTCGGAGGTCGCCTCGTTCAGGCCGCCCGACTCCCCGGAGTAGATCAGGCCGGCGGTGCGCTCGGTCACCGCGTGGGTGATCTCGTGGCTGACCACGTCGAGCGCCTCGGACAGCGGGGTGAAGTACGTGCCGCCGTCGCCGTACACCATCTGGGTGCCGTTCCAGAACGCGTTGTCGTACCCGGTCGAGTAGTGGGCGGTGGCGGTGATCGTGGCGCCGGCGCCGTCGAAGCTGTCACGGCCCTGCTCGTTCATGTAGTAGTCGTAGGTGAAGCCCGAGTTGTCGTGCGCCCAGTCCACCGGCTGGTCACCGGTCGCGGCGGCGCCCTCGGACCGCTTGAGCGAGCCCGGCAGCGACGTGCCGTTGTTCGCCGAGTACGTGTTGCGGTTGCGCGCGGTGGTCAGGTTGTCCCACCGCTTGATCTCCTCCCCGGACTGCGCGTCGACGAACACCAGGTCGCGCGACGGCATCGGGCCGGAGAGGTCCTCGAACTGGAGCCGCCACGCGAGGCGGTCGGTGCCGTCGAAGTTCACCACTTGGAGCTCGCTCGTGGCGAGGCGGCCGCGGGCGTCCACGTTCTGGGCGCGGCTGCCGGTGATCGACGGGTTCGCGTCGACCCGCAGGTCGCGGCTCAGGCGATCGGTGGCGAGCCACACGTCCATCGCCTCGTCGAGGTGGACCACGATCTGGCGCCCGAGCACCGGCACGTCCTGCTGGACCTGCTGGAACCGCACGTGGGCCATGCCGAGGTTGTCGAAGTCGACCGACTTCACCACCACGTCGTCGACGCCGTCGAGCAGGTCGCCCTGGTACAGCCAGTCGGTGGCGGCCTTCCGGGCGATGTCGCCCTCGCCGAGGTCGGTCTGGTCCGGAGCGAGCCGCACGGGCGAGCAGCCCGCGAGGAGTCCGAGGATGGCGAGCGCGCGATGGGTGGTCGGGATGTTCATACGTTCCTCCGCTGGGCTTGAGTACCCGCGCCCCGCGGAGTGGACCGTTTCGGGATGTTTCTCCCGCGAACGCGAATGTTACGCCGCGGTGGTTCCTGGGGATCCACCTGTCGCATCGGCGGATCGAGACACGGCCGAGACACCCGCGGACGAGCACTCGCCCGCGACGCCCGACGGTTGTTACAGACGGACCGAGGCGCGCGGGGTCAGTCTTCCCACGACCAGATGCGCAGGCTCTCGGCGCCCGTCGCGAGCCACTTCCCGCGATCCGAGAACGCGACCGAGTTCACCGGCGTGCCGAACGCCCGCACGAGGTCGGGCCGCACCCGCTTCTCGAGCTTCTCCACGTGGGCGAGCGCCACCGCGCCGTTGCGGGTGCCGAGCCCCAGGTACCGGCCGTTCTTGCTGATGTCGCCCGCGGTGAGGTCGGGCAGGCGCATCGACCGGGGGACGCCGCCCTCCTGGCCCCACACACAGATCCCGGTGGGGGTGAACCCGAGGATGAAGTGGTGCGCCGGGCGCAGCCGGTGCGCGGTGGACTCGAGGTCGCGCGGGAACGCCTGCCCACGCGCGAGCCCGATCACCACCAGCCCGGCGTCGGTCGACCGGCACAACAGCGGGCGCCCCTCCGGGTTCAGGCTCTGACACACCCGCGCCGGCACCCGCACCCGCCCGGTGATCGAGCCGTCTTCGAGCGACACGATGGTCAGCGAGCGGGTGTCCGGCTCGTCGCCCACCAGCAGCAGGTGCTTGTCCGCGAGCAGGACCTCCATCCCCCCCGCGTAGCCGTGGCGCACGTCGAACAGGGTGGCGCCCTTCAGCGTGCCCACCAGCACCCGGCCGTCGCGGCTCACCAACGCGTACCGGGTGCGATCCTGGTGGATGTCGATCGCCGCGACCTCACCCAGGCCCTCGGCGATCGTGCGGGTACCCAGGACCGGGTCGACCGACACGAGCTCGCCGTCCTTCGTGCCGACGATCAGCTCCTCGCGCCCCGGGACCCACTTGAGCGCCGTGGGGGACTTCACCGGCGGGCGCAGTACGGGCTCGAGCCCGGAGCGCTCGTGCAGGTAGTGGGCTTCGGTGACCTCCCGGCTGCTCATCGCGCTCCACTCTACCCTGGACGAGGTCACGGTACCGGGACCCCGGTGGTTTCAGGCCGCCGGTCTTGCTGAATGAAGCTTCGCTCTTCGTCGTTGACGGCGACCGGATACCGGCCGGTGAAACAGGCGGAGCAGATGCTGGAACCGGCGACCGCCTGCAGGCCCGCCTCGGACAAAAACGTCACGGTGTCGGCGCCGAACAGCTTCGCCAACCGCTCCTCGATCGCGCTCGGGGCGTCGGCCGGACCGGCGGCCTCGCGGTGAGCCACCAGCTCCTGACGCGAAGGCATGTCGATGCCGTAGTAGCAAGGATTTCGCACCGCCGGAGAAAAGATCGCCACGTGCAGCTCGGCGGGCTCGAGGCGGCGCACCATCTGCACGATGCGGCGCATCGTGGTGCCGCGCACGATGCTGTCGTCGACCAGCACCACCCGCTGCCCGCGGAAGATCTCGTCGATCGGGTTCAGCTTCAGCCGCATCGCGGCCTCGCGCGAGCGCTGGTCGGGCATGATGAACGTGCGGCCGCTGTACCGGTTCTTGATGAACCCTTCGCGGTACGCGTACCCGAGCCGCTCGGCCATCGCTTGTGCGGCCGGGCGAGACGTGTCGGGCACCGCGACCACCACGTCGGCCTGCAGGCCCTTCGCTGCCCACTCCTCCGCCAGCCGCTCCCCGAGGGCCCACCGGCGGGTGTTCACCCGGACTCCCGACATCACCGAGTCGGGCCGAGCGAAGTAGATGTCCTCGAAGATGCAGTGGTGTGGCGCCTTCGGGTTCACCTCGCGCACGATCGGGGGCTGACCCTTGCGCAGGAACACCACCGAGCCCGGCGGTACGTCGCCCACCCGCTGGAAGTCGAGCACGTCGAGCGACACCGACTCGCTGCCGACCATCCACGCCCCGTCCGAGCGCTTGCCGTACACCGCCGGGCGGATCCCGTGCGGGTCGCGGAACACCACCAGCGTCTCCTGCCCGGAGACCTCGAGCACCGCGACCACCGAGTAGCTGCCGCGGATGACCTCCATCGTGCGCCGGAGCGCGATCACCACGTCGTCTTCGGTGTGATCGACCACCTTGCGCTGCAGGAGTTCGTCGCCGAACACCAGCAGGATCGGCTCGCTGTCACAGGTGCTGATGCACCGGATCCCGCGGCTCTGCAGGTGCGCGTAGATCTCCGGCAGGTTCACCAGGTTGCCGTTGTGCGCGCTCACGATCGACGGCCGCTGGGAGAAGAACGGCTGAGCGTCGTTGCGGGTCGACGAGCCCACGGTGGGGTACCGGACGTGCGCGACCCCGGAGCTCCCCGCGAGGGTGGCGAGCACTGCCTCGTCGAAGATCTCCTCGACCCGGCCGAGGTCCTTGTACACCTGCAGGTGCCCGCGATCCCAGGTGCCCATCCCCGCTGCGTCCTGGCCGCGGTGTTGGACGGCCTGCAGGGCGAGGCACAACGACGGGGCGACCGGTTCGACCCCGACCAGACCGACGAACCCACACACGGTCAGCTCCGGCGAAGCGAGCGCCCTCCGGGCGGCGGAGGACGAGCCGGCAGCGCGCGCCGGCCCGACAGCCCTAACGCGGCGGAGCGGGAGCGACACCCGGTCGAGCTACTCCCGCGCGGGTCGGGCCCGCAGCAGGCCGACCAGGATGTGCGCCTGGTACCACGCGTCGTAGTCGGCGCGGTGGGTGCGGCCGGGGTCCTGCGCCGGCAACGCGAGCGCGACCTCGAGCCGCTCCTTGCTGGTGTCGAACCAGTGGAGGCCGAGCGCGCCCATCGCCAACGCCTTGGTGTCGAGCGCCTTGTAGCCGAACGGGTTGTCCAGCCCGTCGGCGTGGTACGCGTACGACACGAAGCTCCAGTCGAACGGGGCGTTGTGCCCGACGAACACGGGACGTGTGCCGGCCTCGGTGTGGTGGGCGACGAACGCCGCGAGCTCGCGCAGCACTTGCGCGATCGGCAGCCCCTCCGCGCGGAGCCGGTCGAGGTCGAGCCCGTTGACCTTCATCGCGCCCGCGTCGACCCGGGGCGCGGTGGGGCGGACCTCCCAGTACGCCGACGCGCCGAGCTCGAGCCCGTCGCTCACCGTCACCACCCCGAGCGACAACAGGTCGTACAGCGCGGGGACCGGCCCCGAGCACTCGATGTCCACGCAGAACCAGGTCGCTCGTGCCACCGATCCTCCCGCCGCCGGGGTAACGCCTCCGCGCCCGTGATACCCGTCGGACATGCGACGTGCGGTTCAGCTGGTGTTGCTGGCGCTCGCCGGCGGAGCGTCCCTGGTTCCGCTGGTCGCGTGGATCGGCCTCGGGGTGCACCGGCACGCTTCGCCGATGGCGGTGTCGCTCGGCGCCACGTTCGTGGTGTACGCGCCTCCGCTCGCGGTGGCGCTCGCGAGCGCGCGCGGCCGGGCGGTCCCGTTCGCGACGAGCCTCGCCGGCTGGGCGCTCGGGCTGTTCGCGGTGCTCCCGATCTACTTCCCGGGCGAGCGGAGCGAGGCGGTGACGACCGGGCTCGGCGCGCTCGGGCTGGACGTCGACGGGGCGTGGGTCGAGCGGCTGCCCGACGAGCCGCTGTTGTCGACGCCCGAGGTCACCGAGGCGGCGCCCGCGGTGGCGGCGCCCGCGCAGCCGCCGGCCGCGCCGCTCGGCGACGACCAGATCGCGCTGCCGTTCGAGGGGGAGGGCCGGCGGCTGTCGGTGCCGGTGATCTTCGGCAACGGCGGTCAGGAGCTCGAGGTCGACATGATGTTCGACACCGGGGCCACCTACACCACGCTGTCCCACGCGCTGCTCGCCCGGCTCGGGGTCACGCCGTCGCCGTCCGATCCGAAGATCCGCCTCCACACGGCCAACGGCGAGCGCGACGCGCAGGTGGTGCTGCTGGACCGGGTGTGGCTCGGAGACCTGCCGATCGACGGCGTGGCGATCGCGACCTGCGACGACTGCGCGAGCGGCGACACCGGCGGGCTGCTCGGGCTCAACGTGTCGGGCAGGTTCAACGTGTCGATCGACGGCGACCGGCGCGAGGTGGTGTTCACCCGTCGGGCGAACGCGGACCGGAAGCTCGACGTGAAGCCGTTCACCGACCTTTCGGCCACGTTCAGCCGGTTCCCCGGGGGCCGGGTCGAGGTGGTGGTCACGCTGCAGAACCTCGGCCGCCGCGACCTCACGTCGGCCACCGCCGCGGTGAAGTGTCCGTCCGGCGAGTGGACGGTCGAGCTCGGCGCGATCCGAGCGCACGAGCAGGCCGACGTCCGACGAAAGCTCCCGGCGCACCCGAAGTGCGAGGAGTACGAGATCTCGCTCCAGGGCGCGTCGTGGTGAGGCGCCTCTCCCCTGGGTGGGGTGAGGGCTCCGACGGGTTCACGCCACCGGGGTGAACGCGTACTCGGCCTGGCCGGCGAAGTCCTTCGGCGGGGTCCAGTTCTTGTCGAGCGCCTCGGTGGCGACCCACAACAGCAGGTACGCCTTGAACGCCTCGGCGTCTTCGATCGCGGGCTCCCCGTCGATCGGCTCGCGCTCGAACAGGGCGTACAGCGCCTCGTCGAGGATGTGCGCCTGCGCGCGCGGCAGGGCGTGCGCGCGCTCCACCAGACCGTCGTCGACCGGCAGCAGCTGGTCGATCTGCGCCTGGATGCGCTGCTCGGCCTCCCGCACGTCGTCCCAGGTGACGTTGCGCACCCGGCCGCCGGCCAGGTCGAACATCCGCAGCACCACCCCGATGAGGTACACGGTGACGCCGCCGGTCACACCGGACAGCGACTTCGCGTTCTCCTCGACGAACCGGGACAGGCGCCGTTGGTCGCGGATCAGGCGGGTGATCGCCGATCGGTGGTCCTCGGGTTGGTTCCCGATCTCTTCCGACCAGCGGTGCACCTGGTCCCGTGGGATCAGCGCGTTCATCGTCGTCCTCCGGAGGGCGCCGACGTAGCCCGGGGCTCGTCGGCGCGCCATCGGAGATCAGCCGCCCGAGCCGGCGCCGCCCGACGAGCCGGAGCTCGAACCCGAGGAACTCGAACCCGAGGAACTCGAGCCGGACGAGCCGGAGGAGCCGGACGAGCCGGAGCTGGAGCCCGAGGACGAGCCGGAGCTGGAGCCCGAGGAGCTGGAGCCCGAGGAGCTGGAGCCCGAGGAGCTGGAGCCCGAGGAGCTGGTGCCGGTCCCGGTGTCG
>JBEBJC010001109.1:0-2827 GCA_040080105.1 Myxococcota bacterium | reverse complement strand
GGCCCGCTCCGCCTCGGACAACGCGCGGTGGTCCTCCGCGAACGAGAAGCCGCGCTCGTCGCGCAGGTAGTCGTCGGCCCAGTTCCAGTCGCGGGCGGGATCGAGCTGGTCGGCGTCCATCAGGATCTGCACGGCGACGCCGTCGTCGCGCGCGTCGGCCAGCGCCTCCACCAGCACCGGGTTGCGGAGGTTGTACACCGCGTACCGGATCCGGTACGGGTTCTCGGTCACCGGGTAGGTCGCAGCGTCGGCCCGGCGGGCCTCCGCGACCCGCTCGATCTCGGCCAGCTCGGCAGAGACGGTGTCGTCGTCCGGGCAGAACAGGACCTCGATCGGGAGCTCGTCGTCGCTGCGCGCCCGCTCGACCGTGCGCTCGGCCGGCGCGAGGCGGGTGGAGCAGCCGAGCAGGGACGGGGCGAGGAGCAGCGCAGCGCGCACGGGACCCTCCAGCGGGACGACGCTGGTAGTTCGGGCCGGGCCTGCCGTCCATCCGCCGAAACCGACCGATACAACCGACCCGCTGACGGACGTCATTTCACGTTGTGGCCGGTCGATATCGCCAAGTGGACATCTTCACGCCGAGCTCTGGGACCACCGGCCGCGCCGTGCCACCCCTCTCGGCCCGCAGCCCCGACCGACGGCGGCTATCTTGAGAGCGGAGGCTGCATGCTCGCGCTGACGCTCACGTTCGGATGCCGAGAGTCCGATCCGCATCCGCCTGCGGTGGTCGACACCGGCAGCCCCTTCACGCTCGATTCCGGCTCGTCGTCTCCGCAAACCGGCGACACGGGCGGGGCCGAGGGGCCGGGCTGGGAGCACCTCCTGCTGAGCCGCGCCGGGGTCGCGGCGTTCGTCGAGGACGCGGGCACGATCTACGCGGTCGACGGCCTCGGCGGGCTCCTCGTCGTCGGGGACCCGTGGCAGGACCTCGGCGTGGCCACGCTCGACGACCGGGGCGTGTACGCGGCGGACGCCGAGAGCGGGGTCGTGTGGGCGGCCAGCTACGCGCGTCTCGGCTGGTGGACCGGCGGCGCCTGGTCGTCGGTCGAGCTGCCCGAGGAGCTGCGCCAGCCCCAGGCCCTGGTCGCCCGGTCGGACGGGACGGCCGCGGTCCTGGCCGTCTACCAGCCGACCACCGACTGCTACTACTCGTGCTACCCCGTCGTCACGAACTACCTCGGGATCTGGGACGGCGCGGGGTGGTCCCTGTACCAGACCGAGCCCACCGACCAGCTGATGGACCTCGCCGAGACCGCGGACGGGACGCTGGTCGCCGTGGGGACCGGCGGATGGG
Source organism: Myxococcota bacterium (assembly GCA_040080105.1). GTDB lineage: Bacteria > Myxococcota_A > UBA796 > UBA796 > JACKER01. The sequence goes on along the minus strand of JBEBJC010001109.1, from coordinate 1,533 downwards.
TGGCGCGGTGGACCGGCTCCGGATGGGAGGACGTGGCGCACGGCGACTCCCGCACCCTGCGCGGGGTCGCGGCGGACGGCGACGGCATCGTGGCGGTGGGCGACTACGGGTACGCGCTCGAGGGGCCGCTGGACGCGCTCGCGCCGACCGTGACCCCGACCGACTTCGACGCCGTCGAGATCGCGGCCAACGGGACCCGCTGGGCGCACGGCTGGCCGAACCTGTGGGTCGACGACGGGTCGGGCTGGGCCGAGGTCGCGCTGCCGTCCGACGGTTACTGGTACCCGTTCTGGCCGACCGCGGACGGGGTGGTGGTCGCCGGGGACGTGGGCGGTCCGGTCGCCCTCGCAGGCGACGCCGGGGGCCTCGCTGAGGTCTGGTCCGCGCCGTCGCTGTGGTGGGTCCAGGACGTGGCCGTGGAGCCGGACGGGACGGCGTGGTTCGCGGCGCACTCCGGGCTGGGCCGGTGGGGCGCCGACGGCACCTACGAGACCTGGGTGGCGCCGGGTGGGGGCGAGGCGCGGGCTGTCGCGGGGCAGGGGACCGACGTGATCGCGGCCAGCGACGCCGGGGTCCTCGCGTGGGACGGCGCCAGCTGGTCGCTCGCGTACGACCTCGGCGACGGGTTGGTGTGGGACGTGGCGGTCGCGCCGGACGGCGCCGCGTACGCGGTCGGCTTGCAAGACCTGCCCGACGAGACCGAGCTGCCCGTGCTGCTGCGCCGGGACGGCGGGGTCTGGTCGGTGGACCCGGCGCCGTTCCCCGAGAGCGTGGATCGGTACGTCGTCCAGGTCGTCGCGTTCGCCGCGGACGACGTGTACGCGCTCGCCTACTCCGAGCTGCTGCGGTTCGACGGGGCCGCGTGGTCGGTGGTCGCGCCGCTGGCCGAGGACGACGGCGCGCTGTGGGGCCGCGCCGGCGACGACCTGTACGTCGGGGGGGCCAGGACCCCCCCGCTGCGCCAGTGGGACGGTGCGGTGTTCACCCCGATCCCGACGGCGTCTCCGGTGCTCGTCCTCGCCGGTGACTCCGACGACCTGCTGGTGGTCCAGACCGCCGGCTGGGGCGACGCGTTCGCCCCGTCCGTCTCCCGCCTCCACGACGGCGCCTGGACGCTGCTGTACGAGTCCGACGACTTCATGGCCGTAGGCGCCGCGGAGGGGATCGGGGTGGTGACCGGCGGAGAGGACGCCTGGCGCGGGGACTTGTAGGGCCTGGTGGCTCCCGTCCCGCGCCGAGGGTAGGGTGCCGACCTTCAGAGGTGCGGTTGCTCGCCCTGTTCTTCGGCTCGATCCGTGCGCTCGGCGTTCCGCTCGGTTCCCGCGCCGACCACCGCCGAGGTGCAGGCGGTCGTGGACGGCGTCCGGTCTCGGGTCGAGGCGCTCCTGCGACGCCGGGGCTCGACCGCTGCGGCCTGTGCCCCCGCTGATCACCGCGGCGGGAGCTCGTCCGGATCGGGCGGTCGCTGTCGGCCGTGGCGGACCGCGAGCACGAAGACGGTGTCCTCGGCGGTGACTACTCGGTAGATCACGA
>JBEBJC010000143.1:0-12845 GCA_040080105.1 Myxococcota bacterium | reverse complement strand
CGCTGCTGCACGTGGGCGCGCTCGGGCTGGCGGAGCGCGAGGCCCAGGCGCTGACCGGCGCGGCCGACCCGATCGAGCGGGCCGACGCGCTGCGGGTGCTGGCGCTGACCGATCTGGCGGGGCGCCCGGCCGACCTCGCCGACCCCGCGGTGCACCACCAGGCGGGCGCCGCGTTGGCGGTGCTGCACGGGCTGCCGATGACCCGCCACGACCCGCTGTCGGTCGCCGACGCGCTGCGGGCGCGCCTCGTTCGGTGGATCGACGAGGCCGACGGCGTGCTCGACGACGCGACCGTCGATCGGGTGGCGGAGAAGTTCGCCGACCCGGCGCTGTTCGCCGGGTGCCGCCGGGCGTGGTGCCACCGCGACTTCTCGCCGCGGAACTGGGTCGAGGACGGCGGCGTGTTCGGCCTGCTCGACTTCGAGCACTGCGGACCCGACCTGCCGCTGTTCGACCTGGTGAAGCTCGCCGACGACGCGTGGCGGCGGTTCCCCACCACCCGCGACGCGCTGTTCGTCGGCTACGGTCGCCGGCTGTCGGCGGAGGACGCCGAGCGGCTGGAGCGGCTGATGTGGCTCCACGCGCTGTCGACGACCGCGTGGGCGTCGACCCACGGCGACGCCGAGTACGAGCGCCACGGGCGCGCCCTGCTGTCCGCGCTGCACGCCGGGTGGGCGCCGGCAGGATAACGAGGTCCACCTCCCTGGAGACCCCCCCATGGCGTTCAGCGGGCTGCTCGCACTGATCGACGACATCGCGACCATCGCCGACGACGTGGCGACGCTCGCGGTGATGGCGACGAAGAAGACGAGCGGCGTGGTGACCGACGACATGGCGGTCACCGCCGAGCAGGCGATCGGGCTGGCGCGCGAGCGCGAGATCCCGGTGGTGCTGAAGGTCGCCGCCGGCTCGTTCCGGAACAAGGCGTTGTTCCTGGCGCCTGGCGCGCTGCTGCTCAACGCGGTGGCCCCGTGGATCATCACCCCGCTGCTGATGGCGGGCGGCACGTTCCTCGCGTTCGAAGGGGTCGAGAAGATCCTGCACAAGTTCGTCGCCCACGACGACGACCACGACGGGCTCGACAACGAGCTCGAGGCGATGACCCCGGAGGAGTTCGAGCAGGTGCGGGTGTCGGGCGCGATCCGCACCGATCTGATCCTGTCGGGCGAGATCATCGCGATCACCCTCGGCGAGATCACCTCCGCGACCCTCGCGGTGCAGGTCGGCGTGTTGTACGGCGTGTCGGTGATCATGACCGTCGGCGTGTACGGGATGGTCGCGCTGCTGGTGAAGATCGACGACTTCGGCGACGCGCTGGTGTCGCGCGGCGTGTCGAGCGGCAAGCTGATCGTGAGCTCGGCCCCCTACATCCTGCGCGGCATCGCGTGGATCGGCACGTTCGCGATGTTGATGGTCGGCGGCCACATCTTGCTCGAGGGGATCCACCCGCTCGAGGAGCTCGTGCACCACTACCTGCACCTGCTGCCCCACGCCGCTCAGGGGGTGGTCGGGCTGGTGGTCGACATCGCGATCGGCGCGGTCGCCGGGCTCGCGGTGGTGGGGGTGATGAAGACCGGCATCCCCGGCCGGCTGTGGGCGATGATCCCTAGCTTCCGACGCGGCTGAGCAGCGCGGCGAGCTGGGCGAACGCGCGGCCCCGGTGCGAGATCGCGTGCTTCTCCGCCGGGGACAGCTCGGCCATCGTGCGCCCGGGCGACTCGTCCGGCAAGAACAGCGGGTCGTAGCCGAACCCGTTCGCGCCGCGCGGGGCGGTCGCGATCGCGCCGGGGCACGCCCCCTCGACCACCCCCTCCCCGCCTGGCCCGACCACCGCGAGCGCGCAGCGGAACCGGGCGGTCCGGTCGAGGCCGGGGGTGAGGCGGGCCAGCAGCAGCGCGTTGTTCGCCTCGGCGGTCTCTTCGGGGGAGAACCGCTTGCTGTGCACGCCTGGGGCGCCGCCGAGGCCGTCGACCTCGAGACCCGAGTCGTCGGCGAGCGCGGTGGCGCCGGCGCGCTCGTACACGAACCGCGCCTTCTGCAGCGCGTTCGCGGCGAACGTTGCGCCGGTCTCGGGCGGATCCTCGGTGAACCCCAGGTCGGCCAGGGTGACCCACTCGATGTCCGGGGCGATCTGGCGCACCTCGTCGACCTTGTGGTGGTTGTGGGTGGCGAGCACGACGCGCACGGTCGACCTCCTGCGGGTTCGCCGAACGACGTACCCCGGACGCGGCTGGTTCACCCGCTGCTCGCACGCAGGGTTACCAGTAGCCATGCCGAGTCCGTTGCACCGGTCCCATCCACGCCCCGGCTTGGCGGAAGGCCCTGCGGCGGTGACCCTCTCGGTCCAGAAGCTCGTCCGCGAGGTGGCGAACGGTTCGGTGCGCGTCCCCTCGTGGCAGAGAGGGGTGAAGTGGGACGGGACCGACGTCCGCCGGCTGCTCGACAGCGTCATCCGGGGGTATCCGATCGGGTCGCTGCTGTTGTGGCGAACCGAGGCGCCCGCCGAGCTCGTGGAGTACGGCACGGTCACCGTCAGCGCCGGTGCGTCGGCGAACGCCTTGCTGGTGGTGGACGGCCAACAGCGGATCCACGCGCTGGTGCGATCGCTCGCGGGTGCGCCGGACGACGCGTTCGCGTTGTGGTTCGATCTGATCGACGGCGTGGTCCGCCAAGTGAGTCGCGGTGAAGTCCCCGCGGAGACCCTGCCCCTCACCGAGGTCGTCGACTCACGTCGGTTGGTCCGGTGGCTGGTCGAACACCCCCAGTTGTCCGAGGCCCAACGCGAGGCCGCGATCGGCGTGGGGAGCCGGATCCGCGAGTACCAAGTGCCCGCTTACGTGGTCGACACGCCGGACGAAGAGGTGGTACGAGAGATCTTCGAGCGGACGAACCACAGCGGCAAGCGGCTGACGGCCGCGGAGGTGTTCGACGGCCGCAACCGCAGCGCAGCCGTCGGCGGGATCCGCGACCTGGCGAACGACCTCACCGCGATCGGGGTCGGGGCGCTGGACGAGGCATCGGCGCTGAACCTCCTGCGAGGCCTGTACACGACCGACTTGTCGAAGGACCCGACCGCGGGCTGGTCGACCGACGAGGTCGGAGCGGCCCTGCGACGCACGCGCGATGCCGCTGCCCGCGCGGTGCGGTTCGTCACCGGACCGGCGGGCTTCCACCGGTTGGAGCTCGTCCCGTACGCGTTGTCGCTCGCGACCCTGACCCGATTCTTCGACCGTCACCCCGACCCACACCCGCGCAATGCGGTGCTGCTGGAGCGATGGCTGTGGCGCGGTACCGCAGCCGAGGCACTGACCGGCGCAATCGTCCGCACCCGGCAGACGCTCGAGGCCGTGGGTGACAACGAGGACCGATCGACCCAGGCGCTGCTCGAGACGGTGGCCGAACATCGCGGCACGCCGTTCGAGGCCCGGGTGGAGCGCTTCAACAGCCGATTCGCGCGATCCCAACTCGCGTTGGTCGCGCTGTGGGACCTGAACCCGCGACACGTCGAGTCGGGGCAGGTGCTCCCGCCGAACCAGCGGCTCCCGCCCCGGGCCGTCCTCCGGGGGCCCAGCGTGGGAGTCAGGTTCCTCCACCCACCTGTCGCGCACCTGCTCGACCGCCTCCGGAGCTGTGCGCCGGACACGCTGGAGAGCCACGCCATGACGCCCGAAGCACACGAGGCGTTGCTCGCGGGGGATCTCGACGGCTTCGTGAGCAGGCGGGAGCAGCGGGTGGCCGAGCTCACCGCCGCGTTGGTCCGCCGTCGCTCCGCGTGGGACCTGGGTGACCGCCCGCCGCTGCGCCTGCTCGACGACGACCCGGAGGACCCGTGACCGTGCGCCTTCGGGTGCTGTTGCACGGCCAACCGGTCGGCACCTTGAAGCACCGATCGGACGAGGGCGACGCGTGTGTGTTCGAGTTCGACGAGGCGTACCTCGACGCGCCCGACAGGCCCGTGCTCGGCCAGTGGTTCGAGGAGGATCCCCGTCGGGAGCGTCGGACTACGCACCGGGTTCCGCCCTGGTTCTCGAATTTGCTCCCCGAAGGTCCACTTCGCGCTCTCCTTGCCGACCGGGCCGGTGTCAACCCCGAGCGGGAGCTGCACCTGCTCGCCGCGCTCGGCGAAGACCTTCCAGGGGCGGTCACCACCGTGCAAGCTCGGGACGAGGCGCTCGAGGGGGCCCCGCTCAGGCCCGCAGTCGGGCACGACGAGCCGCTGCGCTTCTCGTTGGCCGGGATGCAGCTGAAGTTCCCTGTCGATCCAGCGGAACGCGGCATGACGGTGCCGCTGCGGGGGCGGGGGGGGCGGTGGATCGCGAAGTTGCCGGACGCGCGCTATCCACGGGTACCCGAGAACGAGGCCGCGATGTTGAGCTGGGCCCGCAGGGCCGGCGTCGCCGTTCCCGACCACGAGCTCGTCCCGACCTCGTCGATCGACAACCTCCCGCGCGAAGGGCGGGAGGTGGAGGGCGCTGCGCTGGTGGTCCGGCGATTCGACCGGCCGGACTCCGGCGCCGTCCACATCGAAGACTTCGCGCAGGTGCTCGGGCTGTTCCCACACGAGAAGTACGGAGCGACGAACTTCGAGACGCTCGCCCGGGTCGTTCACTCCCTGGATCCGACGGGGGAGGACCTCGCCGAGTTCGTCCGACGACTCGTGTTCTGCGTCGTCACTGGCAACGCCGACGCCCACGTCAAGAACTGGTCGGTGTGGTACCCGGATCGGCGCGCGGCTCGCCTCGCCCCGGCGTACGACCTGGTCTGTACGGTCGCGTACCCGGGTGTGGACGACAAGCTCGCTCTCAAGCTGTGTCGAACCCGGCGGTTCGACGAGATCGACGTCGCGTGCTTCCGCCGCCTGGCGCGGAAGGCGGGCGCCGACGAAGCGCTGGTCGAGCGGGTGGTGCGGGACACCGCCGCGCGGACCAGGGAGACCGCCGACGAGGCCCTCGCCGAGCTACATCCCGAAGGCGCCAGCCGGCTCCGGGAACACCTGGGGCGCGTCCGGCTCTGAACGCGCTCGGGCGCCGGAGGCCGTCGAGCGATAGCCGACCGGCGGAGGTTCCCGTGCCCGAGGTGTCCGAGCCCCGCAGCTCCCTGCTCGAAGCCCTCGCGGCGGCGCTCGCCGAGGGCACCTTCGTGAAGCTCGTGCTGAGCAAGCCCGCGCGGGTGGCCCAGGGGCAGCCGCCGAACCCCGAGCGGGCCACGATCCGGCGGGTCGACCTCCGGTCGGGGCCGGTGCTGTCGGCCACGTTCCGCGAGGGCACCCGCGACCGCATCACCAACTGGCCGCTCGCCCAGGCGGTCGACGCGGTCGGAGCCGAGCTCGGTCGCCGGTTCCACAACGCGCACCTGTTCACCACCGAAGCGAACATCGAGCTTCGGACGAACAAGAAGCTCGTCCCGTCGCTGTACCGCAACAAGCCGACGTTCGACGAGGCGCCGGCGAAGAGCCACGACCGGGTCAAGGCGTACGTGCTCGACCCGTCGGCCCCGTGGCTCGCGGCGCTCGGCATCGTGTCGGAGAGCGGGCACGTCAAGAGCGACAAGGCCGACAAGTACAAGCAGCTCCAGCACCTGGTCAAGATCCTGGACCAGGCGGCCGACAAGGCGGGGCTGCGCGACCGGCCGTCGCTGCGGGTGGTCGACATCGGGTGCGGCAAGTCGTACCTGACGTTCGCGGTGTGGGACTGGTGCACGAACCACCTGCACATCCCGTGTGAGGTGATCGGGGTCGACCGCAACGCCGAGCTGGTCGCGACCTGCAACGACGTGGCGCGCCGGCTCGGCTGCGCCGGCCTGCGGTTCGAGGCGAGCGACGCCGGCGACTGGGACGCAGGTACGGCCGACATCCTCATCGCGCTGCACGCGTGCGACACCGCGACCGACGTGGCGCTGCACCGGGGCGTGGTGAGCGGCGCGTCGCTGGTGCTCGCGGTCCCCTGTTGCCAGAAGGAGCTGCGCCCGCAGTTCCGGGCCCCGCCGGAGGAGCGCGCGTTGTTCAAGCACGACACGTTCGTGGACCGGTTCTCGCAGATGCTCACCGACTCGCTGCGGGGGCTGCTGATGGAGTCGCGCGGCTACCAGACCCGGGTGGTCGAGTTCATCTCCGACGCGCACACCCACCGCAACGTGATGATCCTCGCCAGCCGCACCCCGGAGCGGATCGACGTGGACGCGAAGCGGAGCGAGATCGCGGCGCTGAAGGCGCGGTACCACATCGGGCACCACCACCTCGAGTCGCTGCTCGATCAGTCCGGGTCGACCAGCGAGTGATGGGCGTCGGCGATCGCGAGCCAGTAGTCGTACAGCTCGAGGTGCTCGGCCACCGTCGGCAGGCGCGCGAGCTCGCTGCCCACGTCGGACAGGTCGGCGAACGGGTCGGGGATCTGGCGCACGATCTCGGCCGCCCGACGCGCCGCCGCCCGCATCACCTGGGCCTTGCCGCACCACACCGCGGCCGCGACCACGTCGTCGAAGTCGTACACCGCCTCCTCGACCTGCTCCTCGGTCACGCTCGACTCGGTGACCGCGTCGAGCTCCTCCAGCAGCGGCTCCGGATCGACCTGATCCCACGTCTCCGCCAGTAGCTCCCGCCCGTCGCCGTCGCGCCAGGCCACCGCCGCCGCCATCGCGTCGGGCGAGGCGGACAGCCGAGCCGCGAGCCCGGCGACGATCGCCACCTCGAGCGCGTCGTCCGGATCGACGATCGGCTCGCCCAGCAGCTCGTCCAGCTGCTCGATCAACACGTCCAGCTCTTGCTTCATCGGTCGCCCCCGCCTCCCGTCGGTGAACCCGCTGCGGTCGCGGCGTCAAGCGCCGGGGTCTCGCGGGTGTAGCTCACGTCGTAGTCGCAGTGCGCGCAGGTCTCGCGGATCTCGTCCGAGCCCGGCTGCTCGGGGCCAGCGCGCACGAGCGTGCGCCGCCGCACCACCCGGGTGCGGTGGTCACACTGCGGGCAGCGGGTGTACTCGGTCCGGTACCGGTGCACCACGAAGCTCTCGGTCCGGCCACACTTCGGGCACTGGTGCACCTGGTAGTCGACCGAGCCGACGCGCTCCTCGGTCACCTGGCCGTGGGTCAGGTGCTGATCGTCGTCGGCCTCGGACAACATCGGCATGAACACGCCGCAGTCGGGGCACAGGTGCTCCCGCCGCCGCACCCACGCGACCAGCCCGGCGAACGCCGACACGCTCACCGCCAGCGCGCCCACCAGCCCCCCGGTCACCCACAGGTTCCGGATCGCGGTGGACTGCAGCACCCGCCGCCACACGGTGTCGGCCACGTCGCGCGACGGGTCGGGCGCCCCCCTGCCGAGGCGCGCCGCGTCGGGGTGGGCGCGCAGGCGCTCCCCCACGTCGGCCACGACCTGCCCCACGTCGACCGGGCGGTCGCGCCAGGTGGTCGACAGCCACGCGTCGTCGAGCACCTCGGACAGGCCGTCGCCGCGCGCCACCTGCACCCGGGTCTCGCCCGCGAGCACCACCACCCCGTTGTGCGCCACCGCGTCGCCCACGCCCCACTGCTCGAGCAGCGCGCGGGCCCGGTCGAGCGACACCTCCGCGTCGGGCGCGGTCACCACCAGCACCTCCGCGTCGAGCGAGCGGTGGAGCTCGAGCAGCTCGGCGTCGAGCACGCTCTCGGCCTCGGGGGGGAGCCGCTCGATCGGATCGGCGACCCACCGGTGGTCCTCGCGCGGGTCGGACACCGTGTCGAGGGTCCCGGCGAGCGCGGCGGCGAACCATCCCATCCCGCCTGCGTATCCCGCCGACGCCGCGGAGGCCGACACACCCCGAACGCACATCATCGAACACCAGCGCCACACCGTCGGAAGTACAGCACACGGAGGAGGAGACATGAACGGAGTCGGTCGTCGGTGGCTCGGGTCGATCGCGCTGGCGTGTGGGGTCGGTTGTGGTTCGAGGGCTTCGATCTGCGAGTTCGAGGTCGAGGGCACGGCCGTGTGTCTGCCCGAGGAGTACACCTACGCGTCGTGCAACGACGCGCCCGGCGGGACCCCGCACGACCCGGACGACACGACCTGCCCGGACCTCGGCTACCCGGTGCTGTGTGAGGGCCTCGTCCCGATCGACGGCCCGGAGGGCTACGACGGCGTGGTCACCACGGGCGTCTACGCCGGCACCGAAGAGGATTGTGCGGCGGTCATCGGGGGGTGAGCGCGCGCCACGGCCTGCCGGGCGGGGCCGCTCGACGGGCCCCCCGAGCGGTGAACCTGGTCGATCAACGCGACCCCAACCAGCAAGTCGTCGGTCAGGCCGCGAAGCCCGTGCCCAACACCAGCGACGGCGTGGTTCCAGCCTGATCATGCCAGCGAGCCAGCCAGCCTGGTTGATTGCCATTCGATCCGGACGCCTGATCCGTGCTGTCAAAGGCTGATTTATACGGCTGCGCGTCCGCTGACTGCGACGGTAGGTCCGGCCGCCGAACTCGATCCGCGGCGCGGTGGGGTCGAGCGACGCCAGCATCCTGCCGAGGGCCGTGGTCTCCCGACCCGCCAGAGGGTCATCAGCCGAAGCTAGCCGGCAGCGAAGTCCGGCTCGGCAGCAGTGTCATTGCCGAACGCCGCGATGTGATCGACGATGCGCTGAACGTGGGCCGAGGTCCGCAGGGACCAGGATCGAGACGGCGGAGGCATTGGTGGACATCGTGACTCGCGGCGGGACGGTGGCCCAGCAGTAGGGTCCGCCGTGCGACGTTGCGCAAGCCCTCCCGTTCCGGATCCAGCAGGGCTCAGCATCTTCGACCCCCGCGACAATCCGGGGATCGACTCAGGTGTGGCGCGCAGATCAGGATCATACCTCATTCATCACCTACTTCAACGAGACGCTCACTCACCCGCATCGTTGGACGTACACGGGACGCGCCCTGGTGGCCTGACAGCTGGGCCCCGTGCCGCATCTCTGCGCTCTCGGCGCTCTCGGCGCGAAACTTCACCTGCTACCTTTGATTTCAGCCGCCGATCGACGAGAGCGAGGATCCCTGAAGGACGGGAGTCCTCACGTACCTCCGCTTGTCGGGGCTGCGGCTCGGCCTGCTCGTCAACTTCGGAGCACCCGTGCTGATCGAGGGCTACGAACGCCTCGTCAACGGTCTGGACGAACAGGATCGCGCAGGGCGCGGGGAGAGCGCAGAGAGGCCCGCGCCGAGGCGACCCCCAGCGTGAGCACGCCCGACAGCCCCACGCCCGACATGCGATCGCCAGGCCGCGGTGTACTAAGGTGGCAACGGTGTGGTTGACATCAACAACGTTGCGACTACCGGCGCGACTGGACAGCTGTGGTTCGCGACCGAGATCTATCTGGAGAGCAACCCGTCGCAGCGCCGCCTCTCCATCCACCGCTACAAGGGCCTGTCCTGCTTTCGCTGGAAGCTCCCGCGCGGCCGCGACCTCGATCGCCTCCCCAATCACCCGATCAGTCGACCGGAGCGACCGGGGCCGATAGCGCCTGTGCGAGGAGGGAGGATGATCCCGGCCGAGCTCGTGGCCTCCGGCGACCACCGCGACCGGATGAAGCGCCTCGTCGCGCTCGACGCCGACACCTGGGAGGCTCTGGCCGCCGGGCCGGTGTGGCACCGGGTGCTCGCCGCGTGGGCCGGGTACGGCCACCGCGACCCGCACAAGCTCGCCCGCGGGTGTACCGATCCGTCGCTCACCGTGCGCCGGGCGGCCCTGCGCGTGGCGGTGCGGGCGCTCGACGACACGGGCCTGGCGACGTTGTTCACCGCCGTCACGTCCGACGTGACCCGGCGGGAGCTGGCGCAGCGGCTCGCCCGGCGCCGGGTGTTCGGGCCGGTCGACGCGTGGGTCGCGGGGCGGCTGGCGGACGATCCCCACGCAGCCGAGCTCCTGCCGTGGTGCAGCGACGCGCGGGTCCGGGCGGAGCTCGAGCGGTTCGCCGACCACGCGCCGCTGCAGGTGTGGGGTCGCCTGTGCAAGCTGCACCCGGGCCCCACCGCCGAGCTGCTGCAGGTGAAGATCCTCCAGTCCGAGCGCCTCGACCCGCGGTGGGAGCCGCTGGTGCACGCGCTCGTGCCCGAGCTCGCCCGGATCGACCCAGACCGGATCGTGGCGTGGATCCCCGAGCTCGTGGCGCGGGGCCAGAACCCGCAGGTTGGCTCGTGGACGGCGGCGCTGTGGATCGCGGCGCGCGCGCGTCCGGCGGCCACGTTCGACGCGCTGCGGCAGGTACACGCCGCCGGGAAGATGCCCGCGCCGGGCGCGTTCGCCGCGGTGTCGTTCGATCGCGATCCGCACCACCTGGGCGCCGAGCGGATCAGCTGGCTGATCGCGAACGCGTGGACCGCGCTGCCGGACGGGCGGCACGGGATCCGGTGGCTCGCGCGGCTGTCGGCGGCGGACCAGGTCGTGGTGCGCGACGCGTGGCTCACCCGCGGCAGGGGCACCTGGGGCGCGTTCCTGCTCCGCGGCCTGCCGTCGGACGACCCGCGGCGGGCGGCGGCGTTCACCCGGTGGGTCACCGCCGCCCGCGACGCGCACGGCCTGGTGTCGCCGCACCTGCTGCGCGACCTCCCCACCGACCTGCGGCACGCCGAGGCGCGGCGCCACCTCGCGCACCCGTCGCTCGGGACGAACCCCCAGGCGCGGATGCCGTACGCGTCGCTGCTGCCGTTCGGCGAGGCGGGCGTGGCGCTCGACCCGTTCGTGAAGCACCCCGACGGCGCGGTGCGGGCGCTCGCGCTCGCCGCGTGGATCGACACCGCTCGGGCCGACCGGCGGGCGCTGTCGGACGCGCTCGCGCTGGTGGCGGCGCGCCGGTTCGAGCAAGACCCGGTGCGGGGGGCGATGCTCGCGGCGCTCGAGCGGCTGCCGCACACCGTGTGGACCGCCGACGCGCTGCTGCTGCTCGGCGAGGTGCTCGGCCACGCGTGGGACGCGGGCGACCTGTCGTACGGGACCGCCGCCTCGGCCGAGCGGCTCGCCGCGTTCGGGTTCCGGCTCGATCCGGCGTGGGGCGCCGCCCAGGTCGAGCGGGCGCTGGCGGTGCGCGGCTCGGTGTCGGCCCACGGGTGGTGGGCCCGGCTGCCGCGGGCGGAGCGGGTGTCGCTGATCCCGGCGATCGAGCGGATCGCCACCCGGTGGACCTCGCGCGAGCGGTGGGGCGCGCTCGCGTGGCTGTGCGCGAACCTCGGCCGCGACCTGCCGCTCGCGCGGGGGATCGGCGCCCACCTCGACGCGGTCGCGCGGGAGGCCCCGTTCCCCGGGTTCACCGCCACCGCGCTCGACCTGTTGGCGCGGTACGACCGGCGGCAGTTCGCGGCCACCGCCGAGGCGCTGCTCGAGCAGGACGTGAGCGCGATCGTGTTCCCGTCGATCGCCACCTGGGTGTCGTGCCGGCGCCAGCGGTGGCTCGACCGGGTGGTCAGCGGCGAGATCGGCGGTCGGTGGTCCACCGGCAAGACCCGGTGGATCGTCCTGTTCGACCGGGGGTTCGCGACGTGGACCGCCGACCAGCAGGAGCGGTACGCCGACGCCCTCGACCGGGGGCTCGGCGACCCCGAGGCTTCGGTGCCCGACGCGCTGCGGTGCGTGATCCAGCTCGCGCCGCTCGCGTACGCGGACCCGGACCACCTGCACGCGTGGATCGACGACCCGCGCCCGCCGGTGCGCGAGTGGGCCGTGCGGTGCCTCGGCCGCCGCGACGGGGCGATCGCCGCGCCGGTGCTGCTGCGGTGCCTCGGCGACGACCGGGCGCGGTGGGCGATCTACGCGCTGCGGCGGGCGCTCGCCGAGCTGCCGCCCGACGAGGTGCTGAAGCTCCTGCTGGCCGCCCCGCGGTCGAAGGTGACGGTGCAGAAGGAGGTGGTGCGGCTGATCGGGGAGCTCGGCACGGCCGACGCCCACCGGGCGCTGCTCGCGCTGGTGGCCGACCGGCCGCACCGCGACGTGCGGATCGCGCTGCTGCGCGCGTTGTGGTCACACCTCGAGCGCGACGACACCTGGCCGGTGTTCGACGCGGCGGCGGCCGACGCGGACTGGGTGGTCGCGTCGCGGCTGGCGGAGGTCGGCACGAGCGCGTTGTCACCCACCGCCGACGCGCGGTTCTGCGTGCTGCTCGCGCGCCTGTTGACCCGACCGGAGCCCGAGGCCCGGCTGCACCTGCTGACCACCGTGGGCGCCGCCCGGGTGCGCGACGCCGATCGGGCGTTGCAGCGGGCGATCACCGCGCGGATCGGCGCCCCGACCCCGGCAGAGCGGGCGCTCGCGCTGTCGGCCGCGATCGGGCGCGCCTACGAACGAGACGTGGACGCGATCGTCACCCAGGTGGTCGCGGCGGGCCCGCTGGCGGTGCTCGAGGGGGTCGACGCGGTCACCCGCGCGAGCTGGTACGACGCCCGGGTCGACCGGCTGCGGCGGGGGTTGGTGGCGGCGCTCGCCCCCGACCCCGCGTGGGCCGCGGCGGTGGTCCGGCTGCACCTGCGGCGCGACGAGGGGGAGGTGGTGGCGTTGCTGCGGCGGCTGTCGCGCGACGGGCTGCTCGGGTACGACGTGACGGCGGCGGCGCTCGGCGTGATCGCGGCGGCGCTCGCGCCGGGGGTGATCGAGGGGGCGCTGCGGCCGGAGGGAGATCCGGCGCTGCGGCGGCTCGGGCTCGGGGCGCTGGTCGCCGCGGCCAGCGGAGTGGACGGCTGGACCCAGGCCCGGCGGGCGGCGCTCGACCAGTACCGCGCCGACGCGTCGCCCGGGGTGCGGGGCGCCGCGCGCGCGGTGCGCCCACCCGAACCGGCGTGACCGAGGGATCGATCCAGGCGGCTCGTGGCATCCCCTGTGCGGGAGGTCCCGATGTTCGTGCTCGCGCTCGGGT
>JBEBJC010001108.1:0-2837 GCA_040080105.1 Myxococcota bacterium | reverse complement strand
TCTCCCCGAGCACGACGATCACCGTGCCGTTGGCGCCGCCCCCGCCGCCCGAAGACGACCTGCCGATCCCCACGCTGACGATCGACCGGATCCCGCCGAACACGAGCTTCGAGTTCGCGGTGTCGGCGAGCTTCGGTGAGGTCGCGTACTTCCAGGACAAGGTCCCGCCGTGGATCGGGTTCGGCATCCGGGGCGGGTGGGGCAAGAACCTCGGCCAGCACCGGCTCGGCGTGGCCGGCAACCTCACGGTCGAGGGTGACATCGGGGTGCACACCCAGCTCGCGCTCCAGCCCGAGTTCGCGTGGGACCACGTGAGCAGCAACGGGGTGCTGCTGGGCGCCGGCATCGGCCCCGCGCTGATCTGGACCGCCGACAACGCCACGGTGATCGCCGAGTACGGCGTGAAGATGGCCCCCACCGCCGGGGTGCGCGCCGGGTGGTCGCAGACCTGGAGCCGGGTGGGCCGTCGGTTGTTCCTGTACGTCGAGCCGCGGGCGCGGTTGGTGGCCGGCGAAGTGTCGCCCGCGGTCGCGGTCGCGGTCGGGTCGGGGGCGGGGCGCTGATCGCCGCGTGACACCTTGTGACGGCCCGGGCCTCGGTCGGCGATCCTATGGAGCTTCGCGCCGGCCCTGAATGGGTTACCCGGTGCGGGACCGCTCGGTCGGCGGGCCTCCGAAGTCGTTCGGCGGCGCTGGTCATCGAGCAGCGGCTGTGCCGCGATCGTACGTGGGAAGGGAGGACTCGTGAAGCGGAACCTGGTGGTGCTCCTGGCCGGCAGCTTGTGGGCGGCCGCTTGTGCCGATCCGGAGCTCGAGAAGCGGGTGTCGGACCTCGAGCAGAAGGTCGCGGAGATGGACAAGCGCGGCGGCGCGACCGGCGCGCCGGGCGTCGCGCCCACCGCGAACCCCGAAGAGGAGCAGAAGGCGGGCGCCCTGCTCAAGGACATCACGGCCGCCACCGACAAGGGCGACATCGAGACCGCGAAGGCGAAGCTCGCCGAGCTCACCGAGAAGTACCCGGCGACCCGCGCGGCGAAGTCGGCCGCCCGGATGAAGGACGAGATGGCCGTGGTCGGCGCCGCCGAGGCCCCGATGCAGGTCGAGAAGTGGTTCCAGGGCACCGAGGCCGACGTGTCGACCGGCAAGGCGAAGCTGCTGGTGTTCTGGGAGGTCTGGTGCCCGCACTGCCGGCGCGAAGTGCCGAAGCTGGCCGAGACCTACAACAAGTACCACTCGCAGGGGCTCGACGTGGTCGGGCTGACCAAGATGACCCGCGACATCACCGAGCAGCAGGTGAACGACTTCATCGCGGAGAACAAGGTCACGTACCCGATCGCCAAGGAGCAGGGCGACGCGATGTCGAAGGCCTACGGCGTCCAGGGCATCCCGGCGGCCGCGATCGTGAAGGACGGGAAGGTCGTGTGGCGGGGCCACCCGGCGAAGCTGACCGACGAGATGATCCAGAACTTCATCGGGTCCTAAGACACCCGCTGGCGGGCTCAGGCCCCTCACCCCAACCCTCTCCCCAGAGGGGAGAGGGGGCCGGTTAGAGCCGGGGTGAAGCACGTTTTCCCCCTCTCCCCCGCATCGGGGGAGAGGGCCGGGGTGAGGGGGAACTCCGCAGCACCGGATCACCGCGGCTCTCCGAACGCCGCGAGGAGCCGTGGTAGCCCCGGGTTCGTTCCTCACGGGCGCTGATGCTCGGGGACCGGTCGTGACCCGCGCCTTCGAATAACGCCATGCCGAATGGCGTGGGCGAGGGCGCGTCTGCTCCGGTGTCGCGCAAACCCGAGGAGACGCCCATGAACCCCACCCTGGCCCTGTTCTCGCTGTCGTTGATGGCGCCTGGTGTGGCGCTGGCTCACGACCACGACGACCACCACGACACCTACGACCACCACGACAACGGCCCCCGGTACAGCACGTTGTCGATCCGCAACGAGTTCGACGGCGAGGCCGACGTGTACGTCGACCACCGCCTGATGGGCCGGATCGGCGGCGACCGCACCCTGTCGTGGCAGGTCGTCCCCGGCAGCCACGACGTGACCGTGCTGCGGCCCGCCACCGGGTACGTGCTCGTGCAGTCGCGCATCCGGTTGTACGACGGCTCGGCGTTCGTGTTGCCGGTCAAGGCGCCCACCAGCGCGCTGCGGGTGTCGAACGACGGCGACGTGCTGCTCAAGGTCCAGGCCGACGACGCGATGGTGTGGCTGTCGCCCGGCACCTCCGCCCAGCTCCCGGTCGAGACCGGGTTCGTGACGCTGGCCGGCTCGATCAAGGAGCCGCGCGGCGAGTGGAAGGCGATGGAGAAGACGGTGTGGGTCGAGCCCGGCACCGTGGGCAGCGAGACGCTCCGCCCCGACCCGACGGTGATCGTGGTCACCAACCGCGACCGGATGGCGGTCCGGGCGCTGGTCGACGGGGTCGACGCCGGGTTCGTCGGGGCGAACTCGACCCGCCGGATCTGGGTCCGCCCCGGGACCACCGCGGTGGTGCTGCTCGACCCGAGCGGACGCGTGCGGACCAGCACCACGGTGTACGTGTCGCGCGGCAAGGAAGTGAAGCTCGTGGTCGAGCCGTGGTACGCCCCGGCGGTGGTGAGCGCGTCCGTCCACGTCGACATCGACCGGCCGGGCGGCCCGGTCCGCCCGCAGCACCAGCACGACGGCACCTGCCACCACTGACCACCCGCGACCGGGCGCCGCGCCACCAGGTGTTGCGCCCGGCCGACCTCCGGGTGGGTCGACGATACGACCTCCCCCCCCAGAGGAGGTCGGATGTCGTCGAAGGCCGCATGGCTGGTGGTCGCAATGATCGGTTGTTCCGGAGGCGCCGAAG
>JBEBJC010001107.1:0-2837 GCA_040080105.1 Myxococcota bacterium | reverse complement strand
GAGCAGCTGCACCGCACCCGCGACCGCACCCGCCTGGCGGACCTCGCGCTCGAGCGCGCCCACCTCGCCGAGCTCGACGGGGACCCGGCGACCGGCGAGGTGCGGGTCGCCGAGGCGGTGGCGGCGTACGACGCGCTGGGGGAGCGGCGCGCCGCGGCGAGGGCGCTGTTGGTGGGCGCGCGGCTCCGGCGGGACCAGGGCGACGCGCGCGGCGCGGCCGAGGTTCTGGCCGGCGTGCTCCGGCGGGTCGACCTCGACGACCCGCTGTGCGCCGGGGTGGTCGACCTGGGGTTCGCCGAGCAGGAGCTCGCCGAGGGCGGGGCCCCCGAGGCGCTGCGGCTCTCGCGCCGGGCGCTGGGGCGGCTCGCGCACGGGTGGCTGCGCGCGCGGGTCGAGGCGTGGGAGGTGGTGGCGTTGTCCCACCGAGCGCTCGGCGACACCGACGCGGCGATGGTGTCGCTCCGGCGGGCGGCGGAGCTGCTCGACGAGGAGGGCTGGCCGAGCGACCGGCCCCGGATCCGAGCCGCGCACCTCCAGCTGCAGGACGCGCGGTTCGACGCGGCGCGGGCGGCGGTGGAGGGGTTGCTCGCCCGGATCCCCGCCGACGCCGAGCCGACCCGGGCGGCGGTCGCGCACGCGTTGCTGTTGCCCCCTGCGGTCGACTGCCGCGACTGGACCGCGTTCGCCCACCACCTGCGCCGCGCCGCGACGCTGGCCGACACCACCGGGCGGTGCCACGCGTTCGCGGCGTTCGCAGCTCGTCAGGCGGGCGCGATGTGCGACGCGATCGGCGAGCGCGGGAGCGGGCCGGTGGCGCGCGGCGTGCGGGCGCACAGCCTGGCGGTGAACCTGTTCGGACGAGCGGCGGGGCTGGGGCACGAGGTCGCGCACGAGCTGCGGGCGCTGGCCGAGCTCAGGGGCCGCGCGACGCCGGCGCCGACGGAGCGGCGCGAACCCCGCGGCGACGAGCGACGGGGGCCGATCCCCGCGGGCGCGTTCGACCTGCTCCGCCCGCTCGGGCGCGGCGCGACGGGCGAGGTGTGGCGCGGCCGCCACCACGATCGCCGGTGGCCGGTCGCGGTGAAGCTGCTCGCGCCGGAGCTCGGCAGCGACCCGCGGTTCCGGTTGTTGCTCGCGGACGAGATCCGCGCGATGGCCGCGCTCGACCACCCGAACGTGGTGCGGGTGCTCGGCACGGGGCACCTGGGACCCGAGGCGGAGGTGCTGGAGCCCGCCACACTGCGGGCCGGCGCGCCGTGGTTCGCGATGGAGCTGGCCGAGGCGGGCACACTCGAGCCCCTGTGCGGCGCGCTGCCGTGGACCCAGTGCCGCGCGGTGATGCTGGCGCTGCTCGACGCGCTCGCCCACGCGCACGCCCGCGGGGTGGTGCACCTCGACCTGAAGCCAGCCAACGTGTTGTTGCGCACGCTCCCCGACGGTCGGCGCAGCGTGCTGCTCACCGACTTCGGGCTGGCGGGCCTGCTCGCGCGCGCTGGCGGGGCGCGGATCGCCGGGACACCGCAGTACATGGCGCCCGAACAATTCCGCGGGGAGCGGCGCGACCTCGGTCCGTGGACCGACCTGTACGCGTTCGGGTGCCTGGCGTACCAGCTGCTCGGCGGGGCCCCGCCGTTCTCGGGCGACCTCGACACCCTGCGCGCCCGCCACACCGACGCGCGGGTGCCGCCGCTGGTGGCCCGGGTCTCGGTCCCCACCGGGATCGACGCGTGGATCGAGCGCCTGCTGCACAAGTCCCCGGCCGATCGATACCAGCGCGCCGCTGACGCAGCGTGGGGCCTGCAGCGCCTGCCCGAGCGGTTCGAGAGCCTGCGGCTCGACCTGGACCCTGCGGACGTGCCGCTCGCGGTCGCGACGGTGGTGTTGTCGATCGAGAGCGCCCCCGCCGACCCACGCGGGACGCTGCTGCGGCTGGACGGGACCGGGCTGCTCGACGCGCCCCCCGCGCCGGAGGAGTGGCGCCCGCTGTCGCCGCTGCGGCTCGACGTGGACCTGGCCGAGGCCGCGCTCGCGCTGTACGCGCTGCGCCGCCCGCCGCTCGTCGGGCGGGAGGCCGAGCGCGACCGGATGTGGGCGGTGCTGCGGGACGTGATCGAGACCGGAGTGCCGCGGGTGGTGCGGGTCGAGGGCCCGTCCGGCAGCGGGAAGACCGCGCTCGCGCAGTGGCTGGCGGAGCGCGCGCACGAGCTGGGCGTCGCGACCGTCCTCGACGGAACGCCGGGGCCCGACGGCCAGCTCGGCATCCGCGCGCTGGTGCTGCGTCACCTTCGGCTCGACGGGCTGGACGAGCCGAGCGCCGCCACCCGGGTCGGGGCGCTGGTGCCCACGCTCCCCACCTCGGTCCGCGCGGACCTCGCGGCGATCGCGGCCGATCGGGGGGTCGGCCTGCCGTTGGCGGAGCAGGTGGGCGCGGTCGCGGCGATGGTCGGCGCGACGGCGACCGCCCGCCCGGTGGTGGTGCGGCTCGCCCGGGGCCCCACCGAGGAGGAGGGCGTGCTGGCGCAGGTGCTCGCGCGGGTGCCCGCCCCGGTGCTCGTGCTGCTCGAAGGGGACGCGGACCTCGGCGACGTGGACCTGGTCCGGGTCACGCTCGGGCCGATGAGCGATCGGGACCTGGCGGCCCTGCTCGACGCCCGGATCCCGCTCGCTTCGTCACTTCGGGCGCGCACGATCGAGCTCGCGGGGGGCAACCCGGACCTCGCGGTGCAGCTGGTCGCCGATCGGATCGCGGCCGACGCGCTCGTCCCGGTGGACGGGGGGTACGACCTCGCGCCGGGCTCGAGCCTCGTGCTGCCGCAGCGGGTGGTGCGGACCTACGC
>JBEBJC010001106.1:0-2838 GCA_040080105.1 Myxococcota bacterium | reverse complement strand
GAGCTCGACCCGGTCGACGCGGGCGCGATCCTCGCCCACCCGCTCGAGTTCCGCGCGGGTGCGATCGGCCCGGACAACTTCGTGTTCCCGGCGATGACCGATCAGACCCACGCGCTCGGGCTGCGGCCGTACGATCAGTGCCGAGACCTGTACGGGCTGGCCCAGAGCGACGCGGAGCGGGCGTACGCGCTCGGCTGCCTGCTGCACGGCGCCACCGACGCGGTCGCGCACCACTACGTGAACTGGCTGACCGGCGAGACGTTCACCCTGAACCCGATCACCGCCGGGCGCGAGGAGTCGTACGACAACGTGGTACGGCACATCGTGGCCGAGGCGATGGTCCAGGACGCCGCGCTGGCGCTGCGCCCCGACCTGTTCTCGCGCGAGCGCACCCTGCACGCGATCCCGGACGCGTTCGTCGCGCGGGCGGTGGTGTCGACCGACAGCGCTGTGTGGCAGCGGATGTCGTCCGAGGCGCTGCCGCTGCTCGAGGACGCCGTTGCCGAGAACCCCGACGCCGCTCTGGTCGACCTGCTGCTCGACCTCGATCTGGCGGGCAGTGAGCTGGTGGTGCTGCTGCCGCGGTACGTGGAGCTGTTGTCGGACGCGTCGGCCGAGCTGGGCGGGGTGGTCGAAGACACCGTGCTCGAGCTGCAGGACCCCACCACGCCGGACGGGTCGGCGCTCGGCGTCGGGCCCGGGTCCGACGGCGCGCTCGGCACCCCCGACGACACCACCACCTGTGACCTCGGCTGCCCCGAGCTGTTCACCCGGTACTTCCTGGCGGTGGCGCTGCTGCAGCCGGACCCCGACGACGGCGAGCCGGTGTGGACGCGGTTCACCGAGGCGTTCGTGGCGGACCTCGCCGCGCTGCCCGCGGCGTACGTCGCCTCCGTCGGCAACGTGTCGGCGATCGTGACCGGCCCGCTCGCCCCGGGCGACGACCCGGTCAGCCTCGACCCCGCGGTGGTGACCTCGGCGCTCGGCCCGCTGTACAGCTGGCTCGACGAGGTGCTCGCGGTCGACTCGGACACGGTCGAGCTCGTCGCGCCCGGCTGGGTGCTGGACCTGCGGGACTGGCTCGCGTCACTCGGGGTGGTGATCGACCTCGGCGAGGTCGCCGACTACGTGCTCGAGCCGGTGATCGAGCCGATCCGACGGGCGATCGAGGAGGACGTGGTCGCGGTGGTCGAGGACGAGATCGGCGCGCTGCTCGCCGAGTACGAGTCCCAGGAGGGCGGGGTGCGCGCCGAGTACGAGGACCGGCTGGCGGCCGCGGCCCCCACCGACCTCGACGGCACCGCCCTCGATCACCTGTTCGAGTCCGGGCTGTGGATGTCGTCGTTCGACATCGCCGCTGCGGCTCTGGCCGAGCCCGGGGTCGTGTTGCCGGTCGGCGATGACTGGGACGGGGTCGGCGGGGCGAGCTTCGACGCCTCGCACACGTTGGCGTGGATGCAGGCCGGGGTGTGCCCCGACATCGCCGCGGCGGTGTTCCCGCTCGGCCGCGACGTGGCGGGCCTCCTGTCGGTGTCGATCGACGGGGAGGTCCACCGGGCGCGGGTCGAAGGGGACGCGCCGGTCGAGTGCCACGACGGCGCGCTCGACGCGTTCACCGACGCCCCCGACGCCAGCGCGTGCCGCCTGGTCGATCTTCCGTCCCTGGCCCGCGACCCCCACGGCTCGCTGTCGCGCGCGTTCCCGCCGTCGGTGGTGGACCAGGACATCGCGTGTGAGATCTCGGTGCCGGGCCTGGTGGCGGCGTCCGCCCCGGCTCCGAGCGGGTGTGGGTGTACGTCGTCGGGCGGCGCGCTCGCGCCGGCGGCGTGGGTGGTGGTGGCTGCGCTCGGCCTGCGGCGCCGGCCCTGGCGGGGGCTGGCGGCGCTGGCGGTCGGGTGCGGCGGGTCCGAGCCCGCCGACACCGAGGTCGCGCCGACCGCCCAGGTCCGGGCGGGGAGCTGCGGGAGGCGTTGGGCTCGTCGAGCTGGCACGCCGACGGGGTGCAGCTCGAGTTCCGCGCCGGGTTCGGGCTGTGGTCGGAGACCCGTGCGCCGTACGGACCGTCGCGGGCGCGCACGATGCGAAGCGTCGCGTTCGGCCCCGACGGCGGTTCGTTCACCACCACCGTGACCACCCCTGAGGGCTGGGAGGTGAGCCCGGACGAGGGCAAGGTCGAGGCGTGGGGGGTGACCGTCGGCCCCGACACGCTGGTGCTGGTCGACCCGGCGGGGCGCTCGTCCACCTACGCCGCGGGCCCGGCGCCCGCGCCCGCGGGGGGGTGGGTCGCGGTGGCCTCCGCGTTCGAGCCGGACGGGGTCGTCGACGACGCCCTGTGCGACTCCACCTTCGCGGTGGATCACTCGGCGCTGTTCGGGTTCGCTCGCGGGTCGTTCTCGACCCTCGGGGAGCGCGTGGCGGTCGACGCGGCCGCCGGGGTGCCGCTGTCCACCTGGCCCGCGGGCGCGATCACGCTCGCCGGGGTGCCCGGGTTCGCCGCGAGTGAGGTGGTGATGCGCGACCGGTTCGTGGTGCGGTACGTCGGGGTGCTCGACCACCCGGGCGGCGCCCTGCGGGTGCGCGAGCGCGACGACGACGTGGAGGGCGGGGTGTGGGTGTTCACCGGCGACGCGGTGGGCACGTCCGACTACCTGCTCGAGGTCCACTCGCTCGTGTCGCCCGACGGGACCGCGGACCAGCCGCAGGTCACGCTCCCGCCCGGCCCGGTCCCGATCGAGGTGGTGATCGCTCGGTGCACCGGGGCGATCCAGGCCGTCGACGTCGAGGTCGACCTGGGCGGGGGATGGGTCGGGCTGGACCAGGCCCCGATCGCTCCCGATG
>JBEBJC010001105.1:0-2842 GCA_040080105.1 Myxococcota bacterium | reverse complement strand
GGGCGGCGTGCAGGGTGGGGGGCACGATCCCGGTGCGCAGGGCGAGGGTGGCCTTCAGCAGGCCCGCCGCGCCGGCCGCGGACTTCAGGTGCCCGATCATCGACTTCACCGAGCCGAGCCACAGGGGGCCGGCGACCCCGGCGAACACCTCCGCCAGCACCTCGACCTCGGTCTGGTCTCCCTTCGCGGTGCCTGTCCCGTGGGCCTCGATCAGCGACAGGTCGCCGGGGGCGAGGCCCGCCTCGGTGTACGAGCGCTCGATCGCGAGCGCCTGGCCTTGGGCGCGCGGGGCGGTGATCCCGCGCCCTCGCCCGTCCGACGAAGTGCCGACGCCGCGGATCACCGCCCACACCGGGCGCCCGGCCCGCTCGGCGTCGGACAGGCGCTGCAGCGCGAACATCGCCGCGCCTTCCCCCATCACGAACCCGTCGGCCCGGCGCGAGAACGGAGACGAGCCTCCCCGCGACAGCGCGTGGGTGCGGCAGAACCCGACGTAGGTCTCGGGGGTGAGGTCGGTGTCGACGCCGCCGGCCAAAACCACGTCGCACCGGCCCAGCCGCAGCCAGTCGACCGCGACCGAGATCGCGGCGAGCGACGCGGCGCACGCGGCGTCGACGGTGAGGTTGCCCCCCATCCAGTCGAGCCACGCCGCCACCCGCCCGGCGACCACGTTCGACAGCAGGCCCGCCATGCTGTCGACCTCGATCGGAGGCAGCTGCGGGGCGATCGCCCGCTCGATCCGCTCCTCCAGCGCGTCGAGCTCGGGGACGGACAGGCCCTGATCCTCGGCCACGGCCTGCAGCACCTCGCGGAACCGCACCCGCACCGCGAGGCTCTTCGCGAACTCGCCCCCCATCGCGTTGCCGATCACCACCCCGGCCCGCCGGCGGTCCGGCGGTCGGGTGTCGAGCCCGGCCGACCGGATCGCCTGGGCCGCGGCCGCGAGCGCCAGGCGCTGGGACGGATCGAGGGTCGGCACGACCTTCGGGGGGATCCGGAACGCGAGCGGGTCGAAGGTGAACCCGCGCACCGCTCCGGCGTGGCGGGTGTAGCTGCGCGAGCCGGTGTCGGCGGCCGCGTCGAAGTACCGCTCGGCGGACCACCGCTCGGGCGGGATCGGGCCGACCGCGTCGACCCCTTCGACCAGGTTGCGCCAGAACGTGTCCACGTCGAGCGCGCCCGGCAACACGCACCCGAGGCCGACGATCGCGATGTCCCCGTCGCGCGACCCGGGGCTCGGCCGGGCCGCCCGCGGCGCGGCCATCCGCGCGTGGCCGGGCACCGAGGTGATCCGGGCCCACCGCCCGGGCTTCGGGTCGGCGCCCCGCAGGCGCGCCCGCGCGCCGTCCGACAGCGCGAGCACCACCTCGCGCGCCGACCGGATCCGCCCGGTGACCAGCGCCCCCTGCCCGACGGTGAACGCCCCCTCGGCGTCCTGGCGGGCCAGCGCTACGGCGCGGTACCGCGGGCCGCCGGGCTCGGGGTTCCGCTCGATCCCCTTGGCAGCAATCCGCGTGCGCCCTAGGTTCTCGTGCTCGAGCCGCGCCCGCCGCTCCCCGCGCGGCACGCCCTCGGCCTCCATCTGCTCCTCGGCGGCGCGCGCGGACTCGGTGAACGCGTTCGGCACACACCGCAGCGGCAGGTTCACCGACGAGCCGACCAGCACGGTGGTCCGCGCGGCGAGCGCGCGCGCCTGGTACAGCGCGGTCACCTGCCCGTGCTCGACCGCCTCGTGGGTCAGCAGGAACGCGGTGCCGGCCTGCACCAGCACCCGGGCGCCTGCGGCGGCGGCACCGCCGGCCATCGCCAGCGCGAACGCCGCCGACACCTCGTCGCCGATCCCGCCGGCGAGCACCACGGTACATGGGCCGGCGGCGCGCTCCACCACCTCGAGCCCCTCCTCCCACAGCCCGACCGAGGTGGTCTTCCCGACGTGGCCGCCGGCCTCGTGCCCCTCGAAGATCACGCCCTCGACGCCGGCCTCGAGCGCGGCCTCCGCCAACCGCGCGCTCGGCGTGTGCAGCCACACCCGCGCGCCACGTCGTTGCACCCCGACCGCGAGCGCGACGCTCGCGCCGGCGAGCAGCACCACCGCCGGCCCGCGGGCGCCGAGCCGCTCGATCGCGGCGAGGTGGGCGTCGCGGTGCGGCATCACGTCGAACCCGATCACGCCGACGCCCCACGGGGCCGGCACGGCGTCGGCCCACTGCGCCAGCACCCGCTCGGCGGCGGCAGGCTCGAGCGCCCCGAGCGCGGCGAACGGAACGCCGCCCGCGGCGCGCACCGCCGCGGCGAGGCCGGGGTCCTCGGACACGTTCGCCATCGGGCCTTGGACCACCGTTGGCCCGGTCGGCTCGGCGATCGCCCGGGCTTGGGTCACGCGGGACTCGACCTCGGCGACGATCGCCGCCACCCGGTCGGCGAGCGTCGCGCCTTCTCCGGCCTTCGCGTCGGCCGCGGACTGCGGCACATCGATCCCGCGCGCCAGCCTGCGCCGCGCGCCGGTGAGCTCCCCGCCGAGCTGGGTGTCGGCGGCGGTGCGCACCGAGCGCAGCGCCTCGCGGACCGGCTCGGTCGCCGGCGAGTCGGTGGTGGCCCACACCGCGGCGTCGAGCACGATCCCGTGTGCGCCCACCGCCACCGCCGCCGCCATCGCGCGCGTCGACAGCCCCTCGCACACCCACGGCAGCCCGCTCGGCGCGGCGGCTCGGATCAGCACCAGCGCCGAGGTGTCCCCCACGTCGCCGGCCGCCTCGAGCCCGCGCAGCCACAGGTTCACCCCCGCGTCGATCGCGGCGCGGATCTGCGGCACCGTGCCCACCGCCGCCCACGGGGTGGCCCC
>JBEBJC010001104.1:0-2842 GCA_040080105.1 Myxococcota bacterium | reverse complement strand
CGTGCTGATCACCGCGATCCTCGCGTCGCTGTCCGGCGGCTACGCGCTGTACACCATCTTCCACTCGGTGATCGCCGCGGTGGTGTTCGGGGCGTTCTGGGGCCTGACGATCGGCGCCATCGACCGGTTCGTGGTGATGACGATCGACCTGACCAGCACCGCGGGGCGCCTGCGCACGCTCGGCTCCGCGTCGCTGCGCCTGCTGCTCGCGGTGTTCGTCGCGATCGTGGTCGCGCGGCCACTCGAGCTGCGGATCTTCGAGCCCGAGATCGCGGGCCACCTCCAGCAGGGGGTCCAGGCCCGCCTCGGGGCCCAGCTCGAGGGGGTGGCCGCCGAGCTGAAGCGGCGGCAGGAGGAGCACGAGATCCACGGCCGGCTCGCGGCCGAGGAGGCGGCGAACGCGGCGCTGGTGGGTGAACACGCCGCGTGCCTGATCGAGGCCGACTTCCTCCGCGCGGAGACCCACCAGGAGTGTGACGGCACCGGCGGGACCCGGGTGGTGGGCGCGGGGCCCGTGTGCAAGCTCAAGCAGGCGGACCAGGCCGCGGCAGAGGCGCGGTGCGCCGGCCTCGAGTCGCGCCGCCTGACCAGCGACGCGTCGGTGGCCGCGCTGCGGGAGGAGCGGACCCAGGTGCTGGCCGGGCTGCGGACCGCGGCGGAGGAGCGGTCGGCCCAGCTGTCGTCGGAGGCCGCCGCCGAGATCGCCGCGATCGCCGCGGGCGACACCGGGTCGCTGCTCACCCGGCTCGACGCGCTGTACGCGCTGTCGGCCCGCAGCGACGGGATGGCGTGGGTGATCCGGTTCGTCACCCTGCTGTTCGTGCTGGTGGAGTCGCTGCCGGTCGGGCTGAAGCTGATGGTCGCGGGCCGCGGCACCTACGCGAACCGGATCCACCTCGACGAGGAGGAGGCGACCAAGCGGCACGGCATCGAGCGCAAGCACCGCGAGCGCGGCCGGTACGAACACCGGCAGGCGGTGCGCACGATCGCGGCGGCGGTGCGGGAGCAGCAGCGGTCGCGGGTGCTCGACACGGTGGCGCAGGGTGAGGAGGTGGTGACCGACGCGGTGAACCTCGAGCTGCGGCGGCGGACCGAGGTGGTGTCGCGCGACGCGGCGAACACCCGCGAGTGGTTCCCCGCGCGCGACGTGCCGCCCGGCGACGTGACGGTCGAGCTGCCCCGCCCGCCTCGCACCGCGTCGGACCGCTGAGGTAGGGTCCGCCCGGAGGGACCGATGTGGTGGTCGTCGGTGGCGTTCGGGTTCGTGTTGTCGGCCGAGGTCGAGCGGGTGTCGCAGGAGGTGGCGGCGCTGTCGCCCGAGGCGTGTGTGCCCACACTCGAGCAGGCGTTCCGCGACCTCGAGCACCTGTCGCCCGCCGAGGTCGACGCGGCCGATCTCGAGGCCAACGGCCCGTCGATCGTCGAGCGGGTGTTCGCCGCGCGCCTCGCGCTGCACGAGCGCCTCGGGGCGTTCGTCGCCGCCGGGACCCTGACCGACGACTGCATGCGCAGCGTGCGTCGGGCCGACCTCGCCGGCCGGTACCTCGAGGACTACGTGCTCGGCGCGCTGCCCGAGGAGGCGCGCCCCTCCGACTGGCTGGTGAACCCCGCGTTCTCGTTCCGCGGGCGCCGGGACCTGCGGTCGGGCGACGTGCTCGTGACCCGCGCAAACGCGTTGTCGTCGGCCGGGATCGCGCACATGGGCCGCGTCGACAGCCAGTTCTCGCACAACGTGCTGGTGTACGTCGACCCGGCCGACCGGGTTTGGGGGATCATGGCGTACCTCGAGCAGGGCACGCTGGTGATGCCGATGGACGAGTTCCTGGCGTCCGGGGTGGACCGGGTGGTGGTGCTGCGCCACCCCGACCCGGCGCTGGCCGCCCGGGCAGGGAGCGCGGCGTGGGAGCGGGTCGTACACGGCCCGCCGATCGACTACGACGCCGACTTCGACTACCAGGACCACACGTCGCTGTTCTGCTCCGAGGTCCCGCGGTGGGCGTTCGGGTCGTTGATCGGGCAGCCCGAGACGATCCCGATCCCGCAGGCGCTGTCGGTGTTCGACCGGGAGCGCAACGCCGCGATGTTCGAGGCGATGGGGGTCGCCGCGAGCCTGACCAGCGCGCCGTCCGACGCGCTGTACGACCCGACGTTCGCGATCGTCGCCGAGTGGCGGAACCCCGACGACCTGGTGCTGCTGCGGCGGTACGACGCGGTGGTCGAGAGCGCGATGACCTGGATGGAGGAGCTGCAGTACCGGATCGAGGTGCAGAAGCGGCACCGGCGGCTGGTGGAGGCGGCGTTGCTGATGCGGCGCACGCCGTTGGTCGGCCGGGCGTTGCGCAAGCGGATCCACCCGCGCGGCGACCTGGCGTTCCTGGTCACCTCACTCGCCCTGCAGGACGCGGTGACCGGGGTGAAGGACGACCTGTACGCGGCGCTGGCCGGTCGCCCCGAGCCCATCCCGTACGACGAGCTGCGGGCAGTGCTCGAGCAGGTGCGGGTCGACGACCTGGAGCGGTGGCGGGCCGACCCGGAGTCGGCGCACTTCACCGGGCTGCTCCACCCGGCGGACTGACCCGAGGGGTCACAACGTGTCGAGGAACGCGACCAGGTCGGCCCGGTCGGTGTCCGACAGCGCGGGGCCGTGGGCCGAGCCACCGCACCCCGGATCGAACCGCTGCTCGAGCGTGGCCGCGCACCCGTCGTGTATCACCGGCAGCCGCCGCCCCACGCCGACCAGCGACGGCACCTCGAACAACCCGCCGGTGCCCACGTCCGCCGGCGCCGCGCGGGTGTAGTCGGGCGCGGGGTGGCACGCCGGGCACCCCGACGAGGTGAACAC
>JBEBJC010001103.1:0-2845 GCA_040080105.1 Myxococcota bacterium | reverse complement strand
CGGCTCGGGCTCCGCCTCGGGCGCCGGCTCGGGCGCCGGCTCGGGGAGGACCACCGCGGGGACGGGCGCCGGAGCGGGCGCAGGGAGCGCGGTCGGCGGGACCTCGAGGGGCGCCCGCGGGACCGCCAGCCACCCCACCGCGGCCGCCACGGCGAGCCCGACGGCCCCCACCAGGACGGCCCACCTCGGCCGGCGTGCCGGCGTGCCCTCGACCACCAGCGTGGGCGTGCGAGGGACCTCCGGGATCACCCGCTCGGGGACCGTCAGCCCGCTCGTGTGGTCGAGCAGCTTCATCAGGTCGTTCGACAGCGCCAGCGCGCTCGGGTACCGATCCTCGGGCCGGGTGGCACACGCCCGGCGGATCACCGGGCGGAGCGCGAGCGGCAGGGTCGACCACCGCGGGTGATCCGGGTCGTCGGCGCACAGGAACAGGTCGACCGGGTTCGCGCCGGTCACCATGTGGTACAGCGTGGCGCCCACCGCGTACAGGTCGGCCTCCGGCCCCACCGCCGCCGCGTCGACCCGCTGCTCGTGCGGCATGTACGCGATCGAGCCGAGCGCCACCCCCGCGCGGGTCCGTCGATCGTCGTCGGCCACGAGCGCGATGCCGAAGTCCGCGAGCAACACTCGCCCGGTGCGGTCGAGCAGCAGGTTGTGCGGCTTCACGTCGCGGTGCACCACCCCGGCGGCGTGGGCCGCGCCCAGGGCCGACAGGACCTGGACCACCTTGAGGATCGCCTCTTGCACCGGCACGAACCCGTCGCGCTCGAGCTGGTCGGCCACCGACCCGCCCTCCGCCAGGTCCATCACGATGTAGTCGAGCTCTCCCTCTTGCCCCACGTCGTGCACCGTGAGCACGTTCGGGTGGCGCAGCCGCGCCATCGCGCGCGCCTCCGCCTGTAGCCGGCGCTGCAACGTGGCGCGGATCTCCGGGTTCGTGCGCATCAGCAGCTTGATCGCCCGCTCGACCCGCAGCACCTTGTCGGTGGCGCGCACCACCGCCGCGGTCCCGCCCTCGCCGATCACCTCCCCGAGCACGTACCGGCCGCCGGCGAGCGATGCGGGTGGTGTGAACGACCTCGTCATCGACGTCCGTTCCCTGGCTGGACCCCGAGGGGCCGATGTCCTATCCTGCGCCGGTGCACAAGGTCCTGGTCATTCGAGGGGAGGGCGGGGAGACCCGCCAGGGGATCGGCGCGGCGCCGGTCCCGGTCGGTCGGGGGCCGCGGAACACGCTGATCCTCGCGGATCCGACGGTGTCGTGGCAACACGCCGAGGTCTGGGCGCAGGACGGCGCGCTGTTCGTGCGGGACCTGCGCAGCTCCAACGGGACGTTCGTGAACGGGGTCCGCGTCGAGGCCCAACACGCGCTCGTCCCGGGCGACCAGGTGAAGTTCGGCAGCGTGGCGGCGACGATCGAAGACGTACCCCAGGCGATCGCGACCGAGCGGCGGGCGTTCGCCCTCGAAGAGTGCGCGACCGGGGTGCGCCACGGGTTGGTGCGCGACCGGTTCCGCGTCGGACCGGAGAGCGACGCCGACCTGCCGGTGGACGGCGACGCGGCGATGTTCCTGGTGTTGGTCGACGAGGTCCGGGTGGTCCGCGGCGACGACGTGGACGTGCCGCTCGCGGTCGGCGAGGTCCTGACCGTGGGCGGTCGGGAGCTGAAGCTGGTCGAGGTTTCGTCCGAGCGGGTCCCCACGGTGTCGATGGCTGCCGCGGGCGGGTTCCCGTACCGGCTCGAGGTGGCGCTCGACGGTCCGCTCGGTCCGCGCGCGGTCCTGTCGCACCTCGGCACCGACGCGCGGTTCCAGGTCGACACCGGCAACCGGGCCGTGCTCCTGTGGTTCCTCGCGCGGCGGTTCGCCGCGCAGGGCGACGTGGCCGGCGAGGACCGCGGTTGGTGTGGAGACGGGGAGATCCAGGCGGCGTTGTGGGGCCGATCCGGAGACTCGAACAAGCTCGACGTGTTGTTGCACCGCCTGCGATCGGACCTGCGGAAGGCAGGGTTCGATCCATGGTTCGTCGAGAAACGAAACCGGCACCTCCGCGCGCGCGTGGCCGAGGTCGTGGTTCTGGACGGCGCGGAGTAGCGGCGGGCTCACGGGGAGCCGGGACCTTCGGCGATCGGGACGAGCTCGGCGATCCGGATCTCGACCCGGCGGTTCTGGGCCCAGGCCTGTTCGACCTCCCGTGGGTCGAGCGGCTGCGACTCCCCGAACCCTCGGCTGACCATCCGCTCGGCGGCGACGCCCCGCTCGATCAGCGCCTGGCACACCGCGGCGGCCCGCGCGCTCGACAGCGCCAGGTTCTCCGCGGCGTCGCCGCGGTTGTCGGTGTGTCCGTGCACCGCCACCCGGGTGATCTCCGGGGTGTCGCGCAGCACAGCCGCCAGCTCGTCCAGCAGCGGGGCCGACACCGGCAGGAGGGTGGCGCTGCCGCTGGCGAACTCGATCGACTCGCGCAGCGCGATCTGGTCTCGATCGGTGTCGGTCCGGCGGTCGGGGAGGGGAGCGAGCGGGAGGGTCCGGGACACCGACCCCGTCACCTCGAGCGGGGAGGTCGCGGTCACGAACCCCGCCGCCGCGCCGGTCACCTGCCACGGGCCAGGGGTGAGCTCGAACACCGAGGCCGCAGGGCCGACGAACGACCGGCCCGCTCCGCCCACCTCGACGCTGCCGATCGGGGGGACCTGCCCGTCGGGGCCCACCAAGGTGAGCGAGACCTTCACCTCGGGCTCTGGGCAGCCGTCGGTGTCGCGGACGTCGTCGGCGTCTTCGGCCGCGTCGACACACGCGTCGTGGACGTTGGTGATCCCGTCGTGGTCGCGGTCCGGTTCGATCTC
>JBEBJC010001102.1:0-2847 GCA_040080105.1 Myxococcota bacterium | reverse complement strand
GTGGTCGTGCACGTCGACGGGCGGCCGATGGTGCTCGAGGCGATCTCCCCCGTGTCGTTGACCCCGCTCGCCCAGTGGGCCGACCGCGCCGCCGACGGCCGGATCGCGATCAAGCGGCTGCGCGACGCCGATTCGGCGCTCACCCCCGAGGCGCGCCAGCGGATGATCGCGCTCGGGCGCAGCTGGCTCGGCCGACCGTACGACAGCCGGTTCGGGTGGAGCGACGACCAGCTGTACTGCTCCGAGCTCGTGCACAAGCTGTTCGTGGAGGCTGGGGTCGAGCTCGGCACGCCGCACCCGCTGCGCGACTTCGACCTGTCGGACCCGGAGGTGGCGGCGGCAGCGCGCGCCCGGTTCGGTGGCGCGCTGCCGCTGGACGAGCTCGTGGTCGCCCCGGTCGACCTGTACGACGACCCGGACCTGGTCGAGGTGTGTGTCGGCCCGGTGGACGTCTGCGCGCGGTGATCACGGCTCCGACAACGTGCTCCCGAGCAACACGCCGTCGGCCCAGTACGCCCCGGTCTCGCCCGCGGGGCGAAGGTCCCAGGTGCGCGCGTACTGGTACGGCACGCGCTGCGCCGAAGTGATCGGCGCCTGGTCGAGCAGGTCGCCGGCGCGCAGCTCGCCGAGCGTCCGTCCGTCGGCGGTCGGGTGGCCAGGCGAGCCGGACACCTCGCGCCCGTCCGCGAGGACCAGATGCACCACCTGGTGACCCGGCGGAGCCCGCACGGAGCCCACCCGGACCACCGGCGCGGCGACCACCGCGCCGTCGGACCCGAGCGTGTACACGAGGTCGCCGAGCGCGAGGGACGACACCGCCCTCGACCCTTCGGGGGTGTCGATCCGCGTCGACGGCGGCAGACAGATCGGCAGGTCGCAGTCACCCCGAAAACACTGGAACGCGGACGGCCCCCAACACGCGTACCCGTCGGGGCAGCCGGTGTCTCCCGAGTGCGCGCCCATCCCGCAGGTGCGGTCCTCGAGCACCTCGCAGTCGCCGGTGCCGGACTCTCCGGTGGTCTTCGTCCCGCTACTCCCCGTACACGCCGCGAGCCACGCCAGGAACATGGGCACCTCCGATCTCCCCTTGCCCACCGACGGCCCGCCCGACCATCCCGAGTCCACACGTTTCCCGTCCTGGTTGGTCCCTCGGATGTGCAGATCCAGGAGGGTCAGCCGCGGTACACCTCGGGCTGATCGATGCGGGCGAGCACCCAGTCGAACTTCCCGGTGGTGATCTTCGAGCCGCAGTACCCGCACACCCCGGCCATCGAGATCTGGTCGAGCGGCGCCCCACACGACGGGCAGTTCGGGCTCGCCCCGTGGGAGTCACCGTCGGTGCCTGCCGCGCGGAGGAACGTCCAGTACTCGCTGAACCGGCGCGCGGTGTTCGGGTTGCCGCCCACGACCTTGCCGTCGGCGCGCACGACCGAGTCCTTCATCGAGCCCCACAGGCGAACGGTGATCGACTCGTACCACGCGTCCACGTCGACCTTGACCGCGACCACCCGGTCGAGGGTCACGTCGTCGAGCCGGTTGCGCAGCCCGCCGCGCGCGTACCGGTCGACCCAGAACCGCAGGGACTGGAACATCGGGTCGGTCACGAACGGCCGCGCCCGCTCCCACTTGCCGTCGGACCACGCCGACTGGAGCTCGTGGTACACGAGCTCGACCCGCTTGCCGAACACCGCCATGTCGAACCCGGGGTGGCGCGCGTGCAGCTCGCGCATCCGCGCGGGCAGCTGCGGGTCCTGCGCCATCGGCTCGTGCACCGAGCCCTCGTCGCCGCCGGCGACGAACCCGACCTCGGGCACCGTGGCGGGCTTGCGGCTCTGCAGCGACGCGAAGCACGCCTGCCACGCGAGCTGGCCGGCGGTGATCGGCGTGTCGCAGTTTCGGCAGGTGCCCATCGGGGTCACCTCGATCGACGCGCCGCAGTTCGGACACCCGAGCCGCTCCACCTTCTCGGGCGCGAGCGACCGCGCCCCGACCGCGCGCCGGAACGTCCACTGCTCGGTCAGGTCGACCCTGCGCTCCCCCGAGGCGAGGCGCTCGAGCTGGGTGCACTCGAAGCTCACCGAGAGCAGGTCGAACTCGCCCCGCCGCTCGACCCGCAGCAGCCGGAGCCCGCCGACCACCACCTCCGACACCTCGCGCACGCCGGGGTGCATCTCGAGCAGCTGCGCCTTCGCCCCGTCGGTCACGAACGGCGCGAGCGCGGCCCACGCCCCGTTGCCGATCGCCTCGCGCGCCCGCTGGTGCACCAACACGAGGTTGTCGATCAGCACCGGCTGCGAGAACCCCGGGTCGCGCTCGCGCAGCGCCGACAACCCCGGCACCCCCGACAGCGCGCGCGGCCCCTCGACCTGGCGGGTGCGGTGCACGGTCGGCGCGCCGCCGCCGCCGCCGGTGTACAGCCGGTACGCGACGAACGCGACCAGCGCCAGCACCAGCGGCACGCCGAGCGCCGGGACCCGGATCACCAGCTGGAGCAGCAGGAACAGCAGATCGGCGCCACCGCCGCCCGAGCCGCCGCTCGAGCCGCCGCCGCTCGACCGCCCGCTGCGCCCGAAGCTCTGCCCGCCACCGACCCGGGCCTCGGCCACCGCGGGCAGGAGCTCGAGCGCCACGACCGCCGCCACCGGCACCACCCACGGGTGGCGCGCCAACCACCCGCGGATCATGTCGCCCTCCGCACGCGCCACACCCTCCACGGGGCCTCGGGGTCGCCCTGGGGGCGCACCAGCCCGAGCGCGCGCTGCCCCCGCTGCACCTCGACCCGCTCGTGGGTCGCGTCGAGCTCCACCCCGAGCCAGTGCACCTCTCCCCCTCCCGCGGGGACGGCCC
>JBEBJC010001101.1:0-2853 GCA_040080105.1 Myxococcota bacterium | reverse complement strand
CCTCGGCCTCGAGCTGCGCGGTGGCGGCGGCGGCGAACTCCTTGAACACCTGCGCCGACACGCCCTTGATCATCCCGCGCCCGAGGCGGACGATCGCCCCGCCGAGCCCCACGTCGGCCGACACCGCCACCTGGGTCGTGCCGTCCTGCTCGACCAGCGTGCAGGTCATCGCCATCTTCACCACGCCGCTGCCCGACTTCTCCCGTCCCTGGCCGTTGATCACCAGCCGGCCGAACTCGGGGTCGTCGCCCTCGTACACCCCCCACCCGTCGTACGCCATCGTCACCGGGCCCACCCGCACGGTGATCGCCCCGGTGAACTTCCCGTCGGCGTCGGTGCTGCCGTAGCTCGCGCCGGGCAGGCAAGGGAAACACCGGGCGGGGTCGCGCAGGAACGCGTACACCACGCTGCGCGGGGCCCGCGCCGTGAACGACTCCGAGATGGTCATGCTGCTGCTCACGGAGCCTCCGGGTCCTTCGTACCGTGGCGGCGGGCTTGCGCCAGCGCCTCGGGCGTGTCCACGTCCAAGTGTACGCCGGGGTTGTCCACCGGCACCCACACGACCTGTTCCGCGTGGGCGTCGAGCACGCTGCGCGCGCCCACGTCGCCATCGAGCCGCGCCAGCGCCTCGCGGAACCGCGCCGCCCACAACACCGGGTGGCCCCGGCGCCGCTCGTGCACCGGCGCGCAGATCGGCGCGCCGTCCGGGTCGAACGCGCGGCCGAGCGCGATCACGTCGGCCGGGCGCACGAACGGGACATCGCCGAGCATCACGTAGAACCCGTCCACCGCCGGGTCGAGCGCCGCCAGCCCCACGGCCAGCGACCGGCTCATCCCCTGCTCCGGCGCCGGGTTGCGCGCGTGCACCACCGGCCGGTCCCCGAGCGCCCGCGCCACCGCGTCGGACGCGGTCACCACCACGACCGGCGCGATCCCGGCCCCGAGCAGCGCGTCGACCGCGTACGTGACCAGCGGCCGCCCGTCGAGGTCGGCCAGCAGCTTGTTCTCGCCCATCCGCGACGAGAACCCGGCGGCGAGCACCACCGCGCCGAGCCGCGGCACCTCGGACCGGCGCGCGCGCGGGGACGGTCGGTCGGAGATCTCGGACAACAACCCTCCCACGCCCATCCGCTGTAGGTCCACCGCGCCGGTGGGCACGCCGGCCACCACCCGCTCGAGCAGCTGGTCGAACCCGCTGCGCTTGGGCGAGCGGGCGCACCCGGGCACCCCGAGCACCACCGCCGCGCCCCGGCGACCGTACAGCGTGAGGTTGCCGGGGTCCACCGGCAGCCCGAGGTGCACCACCTCGCCCCCGATCGCACGCACCGCGCTCGGGACCACGTCGCCCGGATCGACGATCGCCGAGGCGCTCACCACCAGCACCAGCTCGACCCCGGTCTGCAGCTGGGCGTCGACGGCGCGCGCGGTGGACCCCACCTCGTGTGCGCAGCGGTCGACCCGCTCGATCGCGCACCCGAGGGCCTCCACCCGCCGCCGCTGCGCCGCGAGGGTGGTCGCGAGCACCCGCTCGGACATCCGCGGCAGCTCGGTGGCCACGACCCCGACCCGCCGCGGCGCGAACGGGGCGACCCGCACCGCCGACCCGACCGCGCACGCCCGCTCGACCACCCCGCGGTCCACCCCGTACGGGATGATCTTCACCGTCGCCACCATCTCGCCCGCGCTCACCGGCGTCCACGGCCACGCCGTGCCGAGGGTGACCGCCGGATCCACCCCGTTCACCGCGTGGACCCGCGCCTCGTCGATCCACGCGAGCCCCGCCGCGGTCGCGTGCAGGTTCACCCGCCCGGTGCGCGCGGCCGCCGCCCGCACGCCGTCTCCCGCGACCGCGCGCGCCACCTGGTCGGCCGCCGCGTCCTCGTCGAGGTCGGTCGGGTCGAGCCGCGCGGCCACCACCTCGGTGAACCCGGCGGCGGCGAGCCACCCGAGCGCCTCGGGGTCGAGCGGCCTCCCTTTGCGCACCACCCCGCCCGGCAGGTGGTGGGTGTGCGCCACGACCGCCCCCTCGGCGTCCGCGAGCGGGAGCGCGCCGAACCTCATCCGCGCAGCACCTGGGTGATCTGCGCCAGCACCGACACCGCGATCTCGGCCGGGGTCCGCGCGCCGATCGCGAGGCCCACCGGCGCGTGCAGCCGCGCGAGCGCCGACTCGGGCAGGCCGGCCGCCCGCAGCCGCTCGCGCCGGGCCTGCTGGGTCTTGGTCGACCCGAGGGCGCCGACGTAGAACACCTCGCTGGTGAGCGCGACCTGCAGCGCGGGGTCGTCGAGCTTCGGGTCGTGGGTCAACGTGACCACCGCGCACCGCGGGTCGAGGTTCAGCGCGCGCAGACCGTCGTCGGGCCACTCGTCGATCCGGGTGACCCCGGGGAACCGCTCGGCCGACGCGAACGACGCGCGCGGGTCGACCACCACCACCTGGTACCCGGCGGTCGCCGCCATCGACGCCAGCGCCTGCGCGATGTGCACCGCGCCGACGATCACCAGCCGCAGCGGCGGGTTGTACGGGCACACGAGCCACTGCTGCCCGTCGCGCTCGACCGGGGTGGCCACGTCGGTGCGCAGCGCGTCGGCGACCTCGGCCGCGAGCGGGTCGGCCTCCCCGCGCGCCACCACCCGCCCTGGGGCGTCGCCGAGCGATTGGACCCACGCGACCGCCCGGGCCGCGCCGAGCGCATCGACGATCGTCCGCATCGCGGGTGGATCGGCGAGCCCGACCCGGATCGACACCGTGCCGCCACACGCGAGCCCCACGCCCCACGCCTCGGCGTCGGTGACCGAGAACGTGAGCGTGCGCGGGGGGCCGCCGGCCACCACCCCGAGCGCTGCCTCCACC